>CAYSCL010000007.1:0-3218 GCA_964429545.1 Candidatus Woesearchaeota archaeon | reverse complement strand
TGTTAAATAATTAGAGTTTATATGTGTTTCGGACTTCTAAAAAGTTAATACAAAAGTGAATATTGTCTTATTAAAACATATTATTAATTTCTTCAGATATAATTTTGCAAATTCCTCCTCGGGAATTCGTGGAAGAAACAGAAATAAAGCGATCAATCATTTTAGATTTTTTTAATAAAGATTTTATTAATTTTGATTGTGTTACAATACTATACTTAATCTTAGGATATTTTTGTTTGTATTTTTTCGAATTATTTTCGTGGAAACCAAAAACATTTTCATCAAACTTTCTTTCAATAGCTAAAAAAATAACTGGGTCTTCATTTCTCATTACAATTAAATTGTTATTCGGTGTAATCTTACAATCTATTCCTTTTTTATTTATTCTCCTATTTATGCAATCTAGTAATTTCATCGTTTCTCCCCAAAGAACATTTGAAAAATAAATAACTAATATAAATTTCTTTACGAATATATTCGTTTTTACCTTTTTTTAAGAATTATTTCTAAATTAGAATTGGCCTTGTTTTCAAAAGATACATCAAAATCTTTTCCAGCACGATACTTGTTTCCATTCAAAGTATTAATGAATTCAAATACTTCAATCTTTTTTGGTTTTGGAGAAATAGAATTGAAAATTCCTGCAACTTCTTTTCTTGACTTCAATGTGGAATAAGGTTTTCCAACATTAACTTCATGAATGTCTTGGCCATCAAAACAATTCAAGGCAAAATTCCACATAACAATAATAGGATAACTTTCCACAGAAATATTCATCCCATGATACGCATATTTTTTATGCAAAGCTTTCCCATATGTATTGATCATTTCATCAAATTTTTCTTTTTCCATAATAAAATTACAAAAAAGAGTTATTTAAGAATTATTGTAATAAATCAATCATTAATTAATTTTATATACTATTCTTTCCTAAATTTAATATGAAAAGTGTGGTGGTAGGTTTTCAACATGTAAGATCTTCTCTTGCAGGAGGGATTCTTTTTGCAAGTCTATTATTAATCTTCAGCCTAACAAGCAAATTCTTTGGAGTATTCAACGGATTCGTAAAAATATTTCTGGATCTATTCAGTGAATTCGGATACGATTTAAACTTCTTTGGAATAATTGTAGGAATTATCTGTGCATTCGCCGCAGGATTCATAATAAATTACCTATACAATCTAGTTTTCTGGAACGCTTTGAAGAGATAAAAATTAGTAGAAAAATATATAAATAATTTTGAATATTGTTTATTGTAGCAAATTGCTAGCGCGTTCGTCCGGTAACCAATCCGGGGGGGCAGACTAGGGCTGCGATACTCTTTGTAGTATTCCTTTGCTACTTTTTTCTTTTTATTTTATATATTTCTCTATATTTTCCAAAGAAATTTTTATATCACTTTTGTTTATTTTCTTATTCAATTTATATGCTCCTTGATGAGCATAAGAATTTCCAGGAAGTTTGCAAAAATAAAATCTATCTTCTATATCTAAAGAAAGACGTTTAATTAAAAAATATTTTAACATTTCTTTTATATCTCCTTCTTGCCCATCAAAATCTCTGCATATATTCAGAGCAAAAGATCCTTTCGGATTAATTTTTTTGAAGATAAAATAAATTATTATGGAATAAATTCTTATTTTTAATTTTGATTTTCCGTGCCTAGATTTCGAATAACGATATAATTCTTGGCCCCACCTAGAATTTAATATTTTAGCTAAAGAGTGGTTTATTCTAAAACCTTCAACAATTTTTCCCTCTTTACTTGCTACACAAATAGCATAATTCCCTTTTAGCAAATCTTCCCCACAAACATCAATTTCAAAAATTTCCATCAATATCGAAAAATAAAATTAATTATAATTGATATGAGAAAAATAGGATAACAAAACAACTATCGCAAAGTTTAAAAATAAAATTCAACATGATAAACTATCATTACGCCTACGTGGTCTAACGGCTATGACACTTGCCTGTCGCGCAGGTAACCCGGGTTCAACTCCCGGCGTGGGCGTCCTCATATTCTGGTACATCTGGGGTTTTTATTATAGAAATTGTTAAAAATGTGTTTTCCTTGAATCATTCATGTCTGTACCAAAATATGATGAGATGTATAATCAATTAATTGAGGCTTTGCATGATTTAGGGGGTTCAGCTTCTATTTCTGAAATGGAAGAAAAAACTGCGGAAAAATTGAAACTTACAGATGAACAACTATCTGAAATTCATAGATTTAATAGAACAAAATTTAGTTATCGGCTTGCTTGGACTAGAACATATCTTAAAAATTATGGAGTTTTAGAAAATTCTTCTAGAGGAGTTTGGTCATTAACTGAAAAAGGGATAAAAATTTATGGCGTGAATAAAGAGGAAGTTAATAATTTTGTTAAAAGAAAATCTAAAGATACCAGCTCAATTGAAGAAGAAACAGAAGAAGGGAAAACCCCTGAAAATGCAGACAATGTATGGGAAGATGAACTATTAGAAAAAATAATGTCTATCGAACCTGCTGCTTTTGAAAGATTGAGTCAGAGAATTCTTAGAGAATCTGGATTTATAGAAGTAAAGGTAACAGGAAAATCAGGCGATGGAGGGATTGATGGAAAGGGGATTATTCGTCTCGCGGGATTAATTGGGTTTAGAGTTGTTTTTCAATGTAAAAGGTGGAAGGGGAATGTTCCTTCAAAAGAAATTAGGGATTTTAGGGGAGCAATGGATGGTAGAGCTGATAGAGGATTATTTATTACAACAGGAAAATTTACCAGAGATGCAATAGATGAAGCATCTAGAGATGGGGCTTTTCCAATTGACTTAATTGATGGAGAAACATTGGTTCAAAGAATCAAAGATTTGGGATTGGGAATCGAAATAAAAACCAAAGAAGAAATTGAAATTAAAGAAGAATGGTTTGATAAAATTTAAATTTATTGAGATTTTGAAAAACTATCAGAAGAGGGATTAGGAGAGGAATTTCCAAAAGATTTTGATTAAGAGAAATAGTTAAAAATAACTTTTTCTTAATTGCTTTATGTCAATAGGAAATATAATTCATTCTATTAGAAATATAATGCGTAAAGATCCAGGAGTGGATGGAGATGCACAAAGAATTTCACAAATGACTTGGATGATTTTTCTAAAGGTTTTTGATTCAATGGAAGAAGAAAAGGAAGCTGACATCTGATATCTCCTTTCCTGTAGCCTTCCCGGTAAGCAGTTCC
>CAYSCL010000006.1:0-31391 GCA_964429545.1 Candidatus Woesearchaeota archaeon | reverse complement strand
ATGCCCAAAGGGTACTCCCTTGGAGCAAAAATAAAAAATAAAATTATTTCATCAACTTCTTTTCAGCCTTCATTTCTTTTTTAATTTCAGCTTTAGAAATTTTAGAATTTTTTTCTGAATTCTTTTTAGATGACTTCTTTTTCCCAGAAGATTTCTTGTCATTTGTTTTTTTAGAAGCAGTGGATTTTTTCTTTCTAGAAACTCCAGTCAAAACAATTCCTTTTTCTTTCGCCCTAAAAGCCTTAGGTTTTTGGTGTTCAATTAATTTTCCAACACTCTTTTGTTTCATGTTTGCTTTTTGGATAGAATCCTTGATACTTCTATCGAGTCTCATAACTTCCTTATTAGTTTTTTTAACAATATTACTAAAAGTCTTTTCTGGAATTTTTCCTTTTGAATACCTTTCTTTTTCTTTATCAAATTCATCCAAAACAGCTTGTTTTTCTTCCTGTCTTGTCCTTATTATTTCTGCAAGAATATTCAAATTCTTTGTTAACATAACAAAGCTATTCTCATCCATCATTTTTACTTTTACCATTTACATCACCTCCTTTCAATTTTTAAAATATTTTTAATTTTGATGAAAGATCCTCAATTTTAACCTGCTCTTTATCCATCTTTTTGGAAACTTTTTCAAGAGATTTTTCTATTTCTTTTTTTTCACTTTTCAAATCTTTTTCTTTTTCTTTTAAATTACTTAACAAATCATTAAAAAGAAAAATCTTTTTTTCGACCGCTACATGATTTGTCAAATTTTTGGATTTTTCTTTCTCTAATTTATTTTCTTCTTTTTGAAGTTTTGATAATTTTGATTTTGAAAGTTTTATATTAAGTTTTATTTTTTTCTTAGCTAAACTATCTTCTTCTTCCTTCAACTTTTTTTTCTCCAAAGAAAAATCTTTTTTTTCCATTTTGAAAATTATTTAAGACTGTAAACTTTTGCCATCCCAATGTTTTTTATATTAACCTTATTAGCCCCCTCTAATTTCGCCAATATTGTCCTAATTGTAGAACGAGAAAAATCTGATTTATTTACAATCTCGGTTATAGTCAACCCATGCCTTTCCTTGTTCAAAAGATTAATTATTTCTCTTGTATTTTCCATGTAAATTCTAGATATTCATTTTAAAATATCACAAAAGAATTAGAACAAAAATGTTAAAGAAACTTCTGACGAATATATTCTAAACAAAATAATTTATAATAGCTATTTGCTTAATTAAAACATGAAAGTTATAAAATCAACTGGTGAAGAAGAGAAATTTATTCCAAAAAAAATATATAATTCCGTAAAAGATGCAGGAGGATCAACCAAACTTGCAAAAGAAGCAATGGCTCTTGTAAAAAAAGAATATCATAAAGGGATAACAACAAAAGAGATATTAGAAAGTCTGGTTAGATTTCTAAAAAAAGAACCAGGTGTTTCAGAAAGGTATGATTTGAAAAGAGCAATTATGTCCTTGGGCCCATCAGGATTCCCTTTTGAAGATTTTTTTTCAAGTATTCTTCAACATTATGGATTCAAAACAAAAACTTCAAACAAAGTGAAAGGAAAAGCTGTTTATCATGAAATAGATATCATTGCAGAAAAAAACAAAAAATTTATGATTGAATGTAAATACCGTAATCAAAAAGAGGGCATGGTAAAATTAAAACCGGCCCTATACACCTATGCAAGATTTCTAGATGTAAAAAAACATGGCTTTGATCAATCTTGGCTAGTTACCAACACAAGATGCTCAATTGATGCAAAAAAATATTCTCACGGAGTACATCAAAAAATAACAAGCTGGAAATATCCAGAAAAAGCTTCATTACAACAATTAATAGAAAAACCAAAATTATATCCAATAACAATCTTAAAAAATCTAAAAAAAGAAACAAAAGAAAAATTATATGAATTAAAGATTTTAATTGCAAAAGATTTGTTAAATTATCCTCTAAAAGAGCTAAAACAAAAAACTCAACTTCCAGAAAAAGAAATACAAAAAATATTGGATGAAGTCAGAGATGTCTGTCAAATCAATTAATCTGGCCTAGAGAGTCCACTAAAACCTAACTCAATACATTCATGACCCATTAATTAAAAATTCCATCAAATTAATTCTTATTTGCGAAAGAAAACAAGTTCATCCTCAAAAATTAGGTAAAATCAGTTAATTTTTCTAATTAATTGTTTCATTCTCTTTAAAGTAGCTTCAGTTTCACGGCCTTTCTTAAATTCAGAACGGTATAATTTGTTTCTTCTTTTAATCTCTTTGATTGCTGCCTTACGACAAACTTCTTCATCAATTATTCCTTCTTTAGCCATATTTACACCCATATTTGTAGGAGATTTATATGGAAATTTGCCACGAGGAAACAACTTTTTCCCAATTTTTTTCAAAATTTCAAAATTTTCTATATCTCTATTATAATTAACAGCCTTAACACCATATGCTTTTTTATGATATGGATCAATCATATTAACATCCCCCAAATCAGCAGTTGCAGCCTCATAAGCAACATTGATTGAATGATTCAAAGGCAAATTCCAAATAGGGAAAGTTTCATATTTTGCAAAACCAGATTTAATTCCTTTTTTCCTATCCAAATAAACTTGATTTAAAGCAGTAGACATTTTACCTGAACCACCTGCAGGCCCAGTAATAGCAACAATTTTCTTATTTACAGGTATTATTTTTTCTTTAGAATACCCCTTCAAAACATTATCGACATTTTCCAAATAATTTTTTATTTCATGGTGAACAATAACATTCATTCCTTTTTTTTCTAAAAGTTTTTTAAAAACCTCAACTCCTTTTTCGCCCCCATATCTTGTTATGCAAACAAAATCAACTTTCAAACCTTTTTTCTTTATATCTTTTATATCTTTCAAAACTTGTTTTTTATAATTTAAATCAAAATCCCCCAAATGCCTAGAAGAAACCAAATCTTTAGAATTAACACAGTAAATTATTTCCAAAGCATCCAAACCTTTTAATAAATCAATTTTTGTAGTTTTTTTATAACCAGGTAAAACTCTATATGCATGCATATCATAAACTAATTTTCCCCCTATCTCCAAATACAACCTATCAAATAAATTCAGTCTTTTCAATATTTCTGAACCTTGAATAGCAATATATTTTTTATAATCAAACCCCTTTTTCACATTATAATAAATTCATTATGCCTTATAAAACTTATTTTGATTTTTTTATTTTTTTAAAAATACTAATAATAATTAAAATTCCCATAAAAATTATAGTAAATATGACTACAGAAAAATATAATGTTAATTGATCCCTTTCATAACCAATTATTTTGAAACTCACACTAATTTCTTGATTTAAATCTTCATAATCACTAATATAAATTTTTAAAGTATATCTTCCAGATTTAATGTTCTCTGGAATCACCAAAAAATCCATGAAAGAAGCCTGAGTTTCTATTGCCTTCAAAACTTTTGATTCAGTAATAATCTCATCTTCAGGATTCAAAATTTCATACTCTAAAATTATATCTTTTCTAGAAGGATTTTCTGGATACTTAATTTCAATACCAAAATAAACTCTCTCCCCAGTATAAACTTCAGAATATTTTTCAGGAACAAATACTTTAGCACTCATTGAAGAAACAAAATATAAATTAAATAAAATTATCACTGCAAATAAAATTAAAATTTTAAATCTATTCATATTTTTCTACCTCAATAAAAAATTTAATTGTTAAAAAATAAAATATAATATAAATCAGAATAGAAAAAATTGATCTAAAAATCAAAGCCAAAGAAGATTCAGTAAATGTATAAATAAAATCAAAAACAATTGCGATTATAACTACAAACACATTAGAAAAAAGAAGTGGTTTATTCAAAAATTTCCAAATAAAAATTGAAATAAATAAAAAATAAAGAAAAATTATTACTCCCATAATTGCATGAATAAATTTCAAATCAAAAGGAAGAATTAACCTATAAATAAAAATATCCAAAATAAAATTTAAGAAAATTAAAAATATTAGTACAAAGAAAAAAAAGAATTTTTTAAATTTCTTTTGAAAATACTCTCTAATAAAAATGCCTAACAGGATAACCAATAAAATTAATGAAAACAAATTATCTGAAAAATATGCTATTTGTGGTATATCAATCATTTTCTGCCTCCAAAAAATTTCATTAAAATCCAAAAAAGATTAATTGCAATAAAAAAATCCAGAACAACTCTTTTATAATCAAAAAAACAATCACAAATTATAAGGATTATATAAAATAAATAAATTAAACCAATATTAAAAAATGGAAAAAACCTTACAATTTTCTTAGAATCTACCATAAATATAGATGTTTTCCAAAGCATCAATAAAGATGCTGCTACGGCAAAATAAACTAAAGAATCATGCATCTTTAAACCTCCTATATCCTACCAATAAAAGAAGAAATCCCAAATATTCTAAAAGGAAAATAGGATACCAGAGAAAGCCCATAGAAGAATTGAGTATTATTTGTTCTTCCAAGAAAGGAAAATTTATCAATCTTTTGAAACAAATCAAAATACTCCCACTCAAAATAAGATTTCTTTTATAACCGTTTTTCATTTTTAATGCAAAAGATAAAATCATAAAACTAACAATAAAAACAATTAAGTTTGTAATAACTTTAAAAAAATAATCTCCAAAAAAATTATTAAAAAAATAAAAAGCAATAATAAAATAAATAACTGAAATCGTCAGTGAAAAAATAAAATATGATAAAAAAGAAATTTTAGAAAGTTTCTTCAAAAAATATTTATCTTTTTTTATTTTTCTTTTTTTTTTCAAATAAATTCTTTCCAAATAATCTCCCAAGAAAAAACCCAACATAACTAAAGATACAATTATAACAAGGGAAACTAAAATGCTTGAGATGATTAATCTATCATTAATTTCTTGCAACAATTCATTTTCTTCAATCTCCACAATTAAACACCAGTCAATGAAGGAAAGGTGCCTGTGGGTCCCAATTGAAACTTCTCCTCTATAATTCAAAAATTTTTCCACCGCCCCATTTTCATCATTAAAACATTTTTTAGAATTTTCAGTCTCAACTTTTTGAACAAATTGTCCATTTTCAAAAAACCTAGAAGGGGTCATCAAAACACGATCTTCATCAATTAAATACATCTCACCTGTTTTACCTAGGACAATTCCTCCTTTAATGATTTCATTTAAATCCTCAAGTTCAACATCAAGTCCAATATAACCCAATTTTTCATTTGTGTCAGAATCAAAAATAGGAGAAATAATTCCCAAATAATTCATTTTTCTAGATAAATCATAATAATATATAATTTTAAAATCATAGTCTCCTAAAATTATTTCAGAATAATTTGTTCCTGGAGGATTATTCTCAGAAACCAAAATAATTCCATCCAAATCAAAAATACCAACTCCTCTTTCTAAATCATCAATTCTATTCTTTGCTGACAAATATAAATCAGAATCAAAATTTCCTCCTTTATCAGAACTTAAAATATCCAAAATTGCAGGACAAGTTTTCAATATCTCAATTTTTTCTTTTTCAGATTCAATAAATCTTTCAACTTCTATTTTTTTTAATTCGGCAATTTTTTCAAAATTCTCATATGTTTCTTCAATTAAAATATCTTGAGCAACATTAAATCTACTATAAGCTCCATAAAAAGTTGCAATTAATGACAAAGCTAAACAAATCAAAACAGTTGCAGACCTCAATCTCATTTTCTAATTTCTCCACCTAATAATCATAAAAAAATAACAAAAAGAAAGTTAAAATAGAATTACACGAATATATTTGAACAAATTACAAAGATTTTTTTATTTTTTCAATGGTCAACAAAACTTCTTTACCCGTTTTCATATCTTTAATCTTAAACTTTTTTTGCTCAACTTCTTTTTTACCAACAAATAAAACTTTTTTAATTCCATAAGAATTTGCATAATCCAGGGCCTTGGAAGGTTTTCCAAAAAAAACAGAAACATTTTTTCCTTGCGCCCTTAATTTTTTAGAAAGATCAATTGCTTTTTTATCTTGATCCAAAGAAACAATTAAAATTCTTTCAATATCAATCTTAATATTTGAAACTGCCATTAACCTTTCTATACTAAAAGAAATTCCCGATGCAACATTACTTCCCACCAGATAAGTTCCCCCCCCACAAATTGTTTCCTTAATGCCAGATTTAATTTCAAAAACATTTCCCGTATAATAAGATAAACCCCGAGCCAAAGTAGGCAAAAATTTAACCTCAAAACCATAATATTTACAATATTTTTTTAATTCTTCAATATCCGAATAAGATTCATATTTCTTAAAAAATTCTTCAGGCTTTCTAACCACATCTAACAAAATCTCTGCTCCAATTTTTTTCAAATTTTCTCTAACTTCTTTCAAAGGCAATTTATCCAATTTATCCAATTCCCTAATGGCTTCAACTTTATTTTGAATTTTTTCCTCCTCTAAAATTTCATTCAATAATTTCCTATTATTAACATAAATAACAGAATTGATTTTCAAAGCATTCAAAATATCTTTAACTGCAGCCAAAAGTTCAGCCTGATCTTTAACTTTAGCACCAACAACATCAATATCACACTGTGTAAATTCTCTAACCCTGTTTCCTTTAACAGGTTCATCCCTAAAACATTCGCCAATTTGGAATCTTTTGAAAGGCAATTTTTGATTTTTTGCTATTCTTTTCAATTGAAAAGTAAATTCATATCTCAAAGCAAGATTTCTTTTTCCCCGATCTTGCAATCTAAAAACTTCAGAAATTGCGTCATCTCCCTCATCACTTCCAGATTTAACAAAATCCTCATATTCCACAATTGGAGTCTCAACATAATTATAATTATACTTCTCAAACGTCTGCTTCGCTATCTCACGAATGAGTAATGCATTCTCTGCTTCCTTCCCTACTTTATCCTTAAATCCCTTAACAGTTTCCATGAATATAATATGCAAATATGAGTTATAAAGTTTTTTAGAAGAAAAAAGAAAACTTATAAACTGATAAATCCAAATTTTTATATCATTATGGCGGTTTTCGTATAGTGGCTATTACACACGGTTGTGGTCCGTGAGACGGGGGTTCGATTCCCCCATTCCGCTCTTAAATCTCACAAAACTTCTCAATAATTTCTTTATTGTAAACTTCAGGGTGAAATAATGTAGAATAAATTTCTTTATCCTTATGTTTAACAGCATGAACGCATTCCTGGCTCTTTCCAAAAACTTCAAACTCAGAAGATAAACTAAATCTCCCATGCAAAGCATAAGTTTTTTGTTTTCCAATTAATCCAAAAAAATCTTTTTCAAAATTAACTTCAACAACACCAATCTCTTGAGTTTTCATAAGCTTTGCTCCAAAAATCAATTGAATAATGTGATGTCCAGCACAAATTCCAAAAACAGGTTTATCAAAAGTTTTTAACCAATTAAAATTATCTAACTTCTCCAAAACAAAATTATCTCTCAAACTAGTTCCAGAAATAATAACCTTGTCAGCTTTCTTCAAATCATTCTCAGAAACTTCATCATACTTTTTAACAAAAGAATCTCCAATCACAACATTCTCAATAGGTTTTACAAATTCATATTCATGTAACTTTTCCTGACAAGTAGAAATAATTAATATCATTCAACATCAACCTCCACCCTAAAACTATGTTCTCCCTCTTTCTTAATTTCACTACCAACAATTTTTAATTCTCTGGAATACATTGGACAATTCAAAACAAAAGTTTCAAACTCTCCACCTTCACCTGCAACATGAATTTTATATTTTTCATTCAAATCTTTAACTTCCTTTACAAAACTCCCATTAATTTCTCTCAATAACCAAGATTCATCAAAAGGATAAGCAAAAACCCCAACCAAAATAATCTTAAAACCTTCAGCAATTAATTCATCCAAATACTCCCCTTCATCCTTTTGCCATAAAGGATTAAAACATTCAACGCCCAACTCCTCACAAATTGTCTGAATTCTTGAAGCTTGATAAACCGACTGAATCGCACCAGTCACAACTCCCTCAACACCATATTCTTCTTTCGCTTTTCTGATTGCATTTTTCAAATCCTTAAGCTCGATTTCCTTTTCACCCTTAGTTTTCTCAATAATCAAAGGAACACCCATAACTTCTGCTTGTTTCTTAGTCTTTTCAATAGAAGGAGTATGAAACATATAACTTTCCTTATTCTGAGAAAAAATAGAAATCAAACAAGTTAATTCCTGTCCTTCCTTCTTAGCCAAATAAGAAGCATAAACAGAATCCTTTCCACCAGAAAATAAACTAGCTAATTTCATAAAATTCAAACAAATAAATGACTTATAAAAATTACTATTAATCTAATTTTTGAATTATTTTTCAGATAAAATGAAAGATTTCTTTTTCGTGGTGTACAGCTCTACATGAGAAAATTAAATCTTTTTATTTTGGCCAAAAAGAAACAAAAATTATTCTTCATCAGTCACAATTTCACCCTCTTCAATATGTGCCTCACTCCATTCACCAGTCAACAGATCAGCATAAGGATTTGGATTATGTTTCAAAAAAACTTTCTTTAACCAAATATGAATTTCCTCAAAATGAGTTTCTTGCTCCAACCAAAATTCTCCATTGTTCTCCAGTTGTAAAACAGGAAAAAAAGACAACGCCCTTTCTTCTTTATCTTCTCCAATTATTCGAGTATAACTAACTTTTTTATGTGATTTATTAGCATCAAAATGCGCAATAACTTTTCCATGAATATGTTTTAATTTATTTTTAATATTATATTTTCTTTTAGGTAAACTAATTCCAGTCTCCCGCAAAGCATTTCTATTAACAATTGTTTTCTTAATTCTCCTATTTTCAGTAATAATAGCTTTATTCAAAGAATCAATAAGTTCTTTCAAAGTAACTTTACGAAATCTCGGCATAGGACTACGAGGAATCAAATCAGGAATATCTTCATCAAGTTCAATTCTTTCAAAAGAACTTTTATTCTCTCCTTCTTTCTCACCAAATAAAATTTCATCAATACTCTTCATATAACGACTTAAAATTAACTCCGATTTGATTCTAAGAAGCAATGCAGCAGCCAAAAGAACCTTACTAGAAACAAAAAAATCCGTTTCCTCATATTGCCTAATCTTATTCAAAAAACCTTCAGATAAAACCCCAATATCAATATTCCAAGGATCCAACTGTTCAGTATTAATTAAATCATAAATTATCTCTTGCCAACCAACCTCACGACTAAACAACAAATCATGAACTTGATCTTGATTAACAGTATTCTTCACCTCTTCATCCATAACAAATACAAGAATAAATAGTTTTTAAGATTAGTGAATAGAAAACCTAGGAGATTCTTCGCACCAAATAAAATAGATAGTACGCGTCCTCTCCTGGGTAAAAAGAGGTGATAACAGACCTAATTGATTAGACTATTTAAATCTTTCTATCTTGTTACTCTTACAAAATGACAAGTAGCATTCAACTTAGAATGACAAATGGCTTTAGTTACTAAAATATAAAACAAAAATCTATAAATCAATCCTTCACTCCCCCTATTTTTGATTTATTTTTGAGATAAAATGAAAGATTTCTTTTTCGTGGTGTAGCAGCGCTACATGAGAAAATTAAATCTTTTTATTTTAGCCAAAAAAAATGAAAATCACTCTTCTTTAGAATCAAATTCAGTATAATGACACTTCCCACAATAAACTCTTCCTTTTGCTTCCATCAAAAAAATACCAGGACCACATCTTGGACAATTTCTAGCTCTAACAACTTTATCGCCTTCAATTTTATATTTAGAATATTTCTTACTAGTTGGTTTATTCTTATGTGGTTTTTTACCTTTTTTAATAACTTTCTTTGCCATTTTATTCAGATTTCTCCCCTTCCTTTACTTCTTCAGTATTCTCTTCAGCAGGTTTTTCCTCTTCAACCTTTGCAGCTTCAGCAGCAGCTTTTTCAGCTTCCTTAGCTTCAGCCTCAGCTTTCAATTTTTCCTCTTCAGCTTTCTTTTCAGCATCAATTTCTTGTTTAGTCTTCTTAACTACTCTAAAAAATTCTTCTTTAGAATCATAAATATCAGCAAAAATAGTAAAAGAACGAACTCCGAATTTTCCCTCTATTTTTATTATTCTAATTAATTCGGCATCAGAAGAAAATTTATCAGCAATTATTTTATTTGCTTCTTCTTTACTCGGAATAACATCAGTTTCAACTTTAACTACAACTTCTTTTCTAGAAAACAATTCATTTTTCTTTTCATCAATAATATCTACTTTCATTTTATCTTGTTTTTATGGCATACAAACCATTTTCATTTATATTAATTTCCTTTGCAATTTCAGATTTTTCATGATTCCCAACAAAAATTTTTCCCTTGAAAGAATCTGTGAATTCTTTAGATCCACATTTAGGACAAGAATTTTCATCTTCATAAACAAATTTACATATTTTGCAAGCTTTTTCTTTTGTTTTTGCCATTTATTTCTCCTTTTTCAAAGCCTTCTTAGCCTCAGTTTCCTTTTTAGTTTTTTCTTCTTTAACCCAATCCAATTTTCCCAATCCCGGTTGCCTCATTGTCAAACCAATTTTAGGTTCATTACCCTTATGACTAATTGCAACAACTCTAGCTAAACATAAATCTCCTTCTTTCAAAACTCTTCCACTAGATTTTCCTTGTAAAGAACCTGCATCACTAAAACTAACATAATCATCCATTGTCTGACTAATATGAATCATTCCTCTCATTGAGCCCATATTAATGAAAGCACCAAAATTAGTAATTTCGCTTACAAGACCAAAAACTAATTCCTGTAATTCGGGTTTCCAAGCAAGAACTTTGAAAGTACATTTGTAATAAGCTGCCCCATCACCAGGAATAATAACTCCCTCACCAATGTTCAAAACTTCGACGATAGAAACAACTCCTCCAACTTCTTTATCATAATAATTATCATATGTTTCGTCCAATTGTTTTTCAATAGACTCAGAAGTATCTAATCCAAAAAGCCTTGGATCAACTCTTACATAATCTTCAATTTCAGTCAAGTAAAACATTTTAATCGAAACTTAAAACAAAAATTGGTTTAAAAAGCTTTTCGTTTCAAAAACCAGAAAATGTCCTCACTGCAACTCCAACTTTTTCTTATTTCTAACAACCATTTTTCTATTTTTCACACTCTTTTTCAAATCTTTATCCATTGTACCCAAAATAACCTTGGGATGCTCATCCAAATATTTTTTCAAACCAACATCGACATACCTTCCAGGAGCACTAATTTCTTCATAATCATTAACTTCCAACAATTTCAAAGCGAAATCCGCTTGTTCCCTAAATTTCATAGCTTTAGAAGAATCACGAAGTCGCTTAATTTCTTCAACAACTTCTTTTGGAATTAAAACCGCATGGCCTTTCATCAACAACTCCTCAAAAAAATCCAATTTATTACCAACGCAAGTCAAAATAAAATTCGTATCCAATACAATTTTCGCCATAATAAAACATAGAAATAAGGATATTAAAGCTTATCTAATCTATGTTTTATACCCCTATAATTAAATTAGTACTCCCAATAAATTTTTCCAAATTAATTATTTTCTCTAAAATTTTATAAACAACATTCCAAAATTTTTATTGTTCATTCTAAACTTGTTTAGCAATTCTCCACCAAAAACATTTATAACTCCCAACACCTTTTTTATAAAATGAAAGAAGGGGATAATATTCTAAGAATTCTGAAAGAAACATTAGAAGCCATAAAAAATAATGATTCATCAAAATTAAAAGAATTGAGTAATCAAACTTTACATTCAGCTTCCACAGGTGATCCGGATAACATCGCAGTAGCAGTAATAGTATATTCATTGGGAAAAATTCTTTCAAGACAAGATTATAGATCACTAAAAGGCTGGCAAGCATTCCAAAAAACAATGATTTCTTCTCTAAAATTATCAATAAATGATTTAGAACAAGGCAATGAAGAAAAATTCAGAAAAGATTTTGTATTCATAAGAAATGCAATAAACAAACTATCCGGTAAATTGAAAAGATATGTCAAAGACGTTTTTGAAAAAGCAGAAATTGCAAAAGCTTCAAGGATTTACGAACATGGAATATCAATGGGAAAAACTGCAAAAATGCTAGGAGTATCCATGTACGACTTACAAAACTATACAGGGCAAACAGGAATTTCAGAAGTTTCATTAAATAAAACAATTAATGCAAAAACAAGAATAAAAATGCTGGAGGAATTATTTGCAAAATGACTGAAAAAATATTAATATTCGACGCTAGTTCATTAATAAGTTTTGCAATGAATGGGCTATTACCAGAACTAAAAGAATTAAGAAAAATATTTCCCGGAAAATTCATAATCCCAAAAGAAGTAAAACAAGAAATAATAGAAAAACCCTTGACAATAAAAAGATTTGAATTAGAAGCATTAAAACTAAACGAATTACTAGAAGAAAAAATAATAGAACTTCCAGATGCAATAAATATAAATGAAGAAGAAATAACAAACGAAACCAATCGACTACTATCTTTAGCAAATGAAACTTTCCTAGAAAGAGGTAAAAAAGAAATTCACTTAATTGATTTGGGTGAAACTGCCTGCCTAGTTCTATCCAGAATTTTAGACAAAAAAAATATTCCAAATGTTTTAGTTATAGATGAAAGAACAACCAGAATGCTTTCAGAAAAACCGCAAAACTTGAAAAAATTATTGCAAAAAAAATTGCATGTGAGAGTCGACATAAAAAAAGAAAACTTAAAACAATTCAAAGGATTCAAAATAGTTCGTTCATGTGAATTAATTTACATAGCATACAAAAATGAATTAGTTAGAATCAAAGATAAAAGGATATTGGATGCATTACTTTATGCATTAAAATATAAAGGCTGTGCAATAACAAAAGACGAAATAGAATCAATAAAAAAATTAGGCAAATAGCAATTCTTAAAAATAAACAATATTATATCTAAACATTGGGTGCATAGTTTAATGGTAAAATAGCCGGCTCCAGACCGGCAGCTGGGAGTTCGATTCTCTCTGCGCCCATCATTTATTAAATTTCTCCACAATCTTCAAATCTTCTGAAACTTCTTCTTCATTTATTCCAACTTCCAAAGTAATTTCAGCATCTTTAGAAATCAAAGAAAAAACTTTACCTAAATTTAAATCAGAATCATTGAAACCAATATGGGATATCCCTCGAGGAATTTTTTCTCCACCTAAATGATAATGAATTGGGTTCAATTTTTCAAAATCTTTAATAACTTTCCAATAATCAATCTCCTCAGCTAAAGCATATTCAATTGCATGATTAATATCAAAACAAAAATCCAAACCAGTTTTTTTCAAAAGTAATTTCATATCTTCTATACCAGCCCCAATTCTCAAATTTCCATCTTTAGGTCCCATCAAAGGCATATTTTCAATAACAAATCTTTCATCACAGTATTTATTCAAAAAATTTATTGAATTTTCAATTAAACAATTTTCATTTTCAACATGTCCTGGATGAATGACAATTTTTTTAGCTCCAGCAATATCTGCAATCTTTTTAGCAAACTCAACAGAATCAATTGAATCATCCAAACCTTTAACATCAGCGATATTTATTCCAAATCCCTGGTGCTCACAATGAATGACAATATCCTTATCATATTTACTCAAAAAAGAATAATCATTTCCACGTATAGCTTGGACTTCAAAAAAATCACATTTATCAATAAATTTATCTAAAAATTCTTCACTATCATAAGTCTTCACCCCAAATTTCATCTTAACAAACAAACTAAAGAAAATATTCTTTTAAAGATTTAGTATGAACAAAAAACTATTCTCCTTCTTCAACCCTAATAACATCAGTAACATAATCTCCATCCTGTAACTTCACAACTCTAACACCTTGAGCAGCACGCCCCATAACCCGGATATTCTCTAAAGAAGTTCTAATAACCATTCCTTTAGCAGTCGTCATAATAATAGAATCGTCATCATTAACAGATACCGTGTTTACAACTTCACCAGTTTTATCACTAATCTTCAAATTAATTACCCCTTTTCCAGCTCTTGCAGTTTTTCTATAATCTTCAACGGATGTTCTCTTTCCATAACCCTTCTTTGTTATAGTAAAAATAGCCTGAGTATCCAAAACTTCTAAAGAAACAACTTCATCATCGTCTGACATTTTAATACCAGTAACACCATAACTAGCTCTACCCATTGACCTTACAGCCTTGGCATCAAATCTAATTGCCTTTCCTTTCTTAGTAGCTAAAATAACTTCTTGATCTTCTTTAACAATTTCAACACCAATTAAATCATCAGAATTATCCAAAGGTAAATTAATTGCTTTGACACCAGAAGAACGAGGTTTAGAAAAATGAGAAAGAGCAATTCTCTTAACCATTCCATTCTTAGTTGCCATCATTAAAAAATCTTCAAAGTTTTTAACAGAAATTACACTTGTAACTCTCTCTTCTTTTAATCCAAGCAAATTAACAATAGCTTTACCCTTCCCATATCTTTCAGCCTCAGGTAAATCATATGCTTTCAACCAAAGAACCCTTCCACGAGTTGTAAAAAACATCAAATAATCATGAGTAGAACAGGTTAAAAGTTGTTTAGAAAAATCACCAGTAGAAAGACCACTACCAATAACTCCCCTGCCCCCCCTCTTTTGCTCCTTATATGTTTTAACATCCATTCTCTTAACATATCCTTTATCAGTAATAGAAACGACAACTTCTTTTTCTTGAATCAAATCTTTTTCAGAAATCTCAGAAAAGTTTCTCTTGAAAACCTGTGTTCTACGAGGATCCCCATAATTTTCTTTCAATTCCAAAATTTCTTTTTTAATTATTTTCAAAACTTCTTTAATGTCACCCAAAATCTTTTCATATTTAGCAATATTCTTTTCTAAATCCTTAAACTCACTCTTAAGTTTATCATGTTCCAAAGCAGTTAATTGCCTCAACTTAGTTTCCAAAATAGCTTTGATTTGGTTTTCAGTAAAATCAAATTTGGCTTTTAATTCTTCACTAGGATTTTTACCGAATCTAACAATTTTAATAACTTGATCTATGTTATCCAAAGCTTTCAACAATCCTTCAACAATTTCCTGTCTTAATTTCGCTTTATTCAAATCATATTTTGTTCTATTAGAAATAATACTTTTTCTATGACGAACATAATTTTCTAAAACATCTTTTAATCCTAAAACTTTTGGCTTACCTTCAACCAATGCCAAAAAATTAACATTAAAAGAATCTTGCAATCTCGTATATTTGTATAAAGCATTAATAATAAATTGAGCATTAACACCTTTTTTCAATTCAATTACAATTCTTATTTTACCCTTACTTGATTCATCTCTCAAATCAGCAATATTTTTTATTTTTTTATCTCTAACTAAATTTGCAATTTGAGTAATCAAAGTTGTTTTATTCACCATGTATGGAATTTCAGTTATAACTATTGATTCTTTATTTTTCTTATCTTCAACTTCTGTTTTACCCCTCATAATTAATCTTCCACGACCAGTTTTATATAACTCAATCATATCTCCTTGAACCATTCCCCCAGTAGGAAAATCAGGTCCTTGAACAGCTTCTTTAACCAACTCTTCAACAGTTACTTCAGGATTATCTACATACATTGAAATAGCATCGGCAATTTCTCTCAGATTATGTGGAGGAATATTAGTGGCCATACCAACTGCAATTCCAGTTGCACCATTCAAAACCAAAGCAGGCAGTTTACCTGGAAGCAAAGTAGGTTCTTTATTTGAGCCATCAAAAGTTGAAACAAATTTAACAGTATCTTTATCTAAATCTTCCAATAATTCAGCAGAAAGTTTTTCCATTTTAGCTTCAGTATATCTATAAGCAGCAGCAGAATCACCGTCAATAGAACCAAAATTACCCTGACCAAAAACTAAAGGATATCTCAAAGAAAAATCTTGTGCCATTCTAACCATTGCTTCATAAACTGAAGAATCACCATGGGGGTGATATTTACCTAAAACATCACCAACAACTCTCGCTGATTTTTTAGTTTGAGCACTTGGTTTCAAACCCAATTGTTGCATTGCATAAAGAATTCTTCTTTGAACAGGTTTCATACCATCTTCAATAGAAGGGATTGCTCTTGAAACAATAACACTCATTGCATAATCCAAATATGCTTTCTTCATCTCACTAGTAACTTCAGTATTAACTACCCCTTTCTCTTCAGGAAATTTTGTATTAAAACTTTCTACAACTTGAACCTCTTCATCATCCTGCTCAACTTGAACCATTTCATCCCCAGATTCAACTTTGGAATCATCTAGTTCCATTCCTTCAATATCTTTTTCTTTTCTTTTTTCTTCGTCCGTCATTTTACATATTTACCAATATTTTATTATCAAATTAACCAAATTGATTCTAAGCTACTTCTTCACCTCGCTCATCGAGGTATTTCATAAATTCATCCTCGGTTAATTCTTCTTCCTCCACATCTGTTCCTTTCCAAGAACAAGCGTGGCATTCCCAAGTACCAACTTCACCAATAACAACTCGAATATTATCCGAGTTACATTCAGGACATCTTCGAACTTTGAAAGTTTTTCCCTTCTTTTTTTCTTTAGGAGGTTCCTCTCCTTTCAAAATCCAATCCGGTGTCGCCAGTTTACTTTTTTTCTTTGCCATTTTGATTGTAAATTTCAAATATTTAAATATCTAAGTCTGCCTCCTGTGCGTTTTCTTGAATAAATTCTTTTCTACCTTGAACATCATCCCCCATAAGCATTGTAAAGACTTGGTCAGCCTCAACAGCATCTTCAATATAAATTCTCTTAATCTTTCTTGTCTTTGGATTCATTGTAGTCTCCCATAATTGGTTAGGACTCATCTCTCCCAAACCTTTAAACCGAGTAACATTAGGATTTTCAACACCTTCAGTTGCCCTTCTTAATTCAGCTTCAGAATAAACGTAATGATCTTTCTTTTTCCTAATTCTAAATAAAGGAGGCATTGCAGCATAAACATGCCCCTCTTTAATCAATTCAGGCATGAATCTAAAGAAAAATGTTAACAATAAAGTTTTAATATGTTCCCCATCCACATCAGCATCAGTCATAATAATAATTCTTTTATATCTCAATTTAGACAAATCAAATTGTTCACCAACTCCTGTACCAATTGCAGTAATCATATTAGTAATTTCTTCAGAAGACAAAGCCCTAGAAGGAGAAGATTTCTCAACATTCAAAATTTTACCTTTAAGCCCCAAGATAGCCTGATGTTCCTTATTCCTTGCCATTTTTGCAGAACCACCAGCTGATTCTCCCTCTACTAAATATAATTCAGATTCTTCAGATTTTTTACTGGAGCAATCCGCAAGTTTACCTGGAAGCCCACCAATTGAAAAAACATTTTTTCTTCTAACCAAATCCTTTGCTTTCTTTGCCGCAAGCCGTGCTTTAGCTGAATCTAAACCTTTCTGAGCAATTTTTTTCGCAATAGAAGGGTTTTCCTCAAAAAATTCAGATAAAGCCAAACTAACAGCAGAATCAACAATCCCTTTAATTTCAGAATTACCTAATTTTCCTTTAGTCTGTCCTTCAAATTGTGGATCAGGAATTTTAACACTAACAATTGCTCCCAAACCTTCACGAACATCATCCCCTAACAAAGTATCTCCATTTTTCAACATATTTTTTTTCTTTGCATAATCATTAATTACTCTAGTTAAAGCCGTCTTCAAACCCGAAACATGTGTCCCGCCTTCAACTGTATTAATCGTATTAACAAAACCGAAAATGTTCTCTTGATATCCAGAATTATACTGAATGGCAATTTCCATTGTTACATCATCTACTTCTTTTTTGAAATAAATTGGTTTAGGATGTAATATATCTTTAGATTTATTTATCCATTTAACAAATTCCATCACCCCTCCAGCAGCATAGAATTCTTGTTTTTTGTCCCTTCTTTTATCAACCAATTTAATTTTCAATCCAGCATTTAAGAAAGTTACTTCTCTAAATCTATTTTCTAAAATTTTATAATCAAAATCCAAAACAGAAAAAATTTCTTCATCAGGCCAAAACTGAATCAAAGTTCCAGATTCATTAGGTTTGCATTTGCCAACAACTTTCAATTTAGTCAGAGTTTTACCTCGAGAATATTCTTGTTCATAAATTTTTCCATCCCTTTTAATTCTTACAAATAATTTTTTACTTAATGCATTAACACAGCTCATACCGACGCCATGTAATCCTCCAGAAACTTTATATGAATCCTTGTCAAATTTACCTCCAGCATGCAATTTTGTTAATGCAACTTCAACTGCTGGAATTTTATAAGTAGAATGAACATCTACCGGAATTCCCCTACCATCATCTTCAACTGAGCAAGAACCATCTTCATTAATTAAAACATTTATTTCAGAACAATGACCTGCCAAAGCCTCATCAACTGAATTGTCTAAAAGCTCATAAACCAGATGATGCAAACCCTGCTTATCAGTACCACCAATGTACATTGCAGGTCTTTTTCTAACTCCTTCAAGACCCTCTAAAACCTTAATATTTGAAGCTTCATATTTCTTTTCTGCCATCGTTATAATATCCTCTAATTACCCTCAAAAAAGCCTAAAAGAGTTTATAAACTTTTGTATGAAAAATGACCATTTCTCGACGACAATACTAAAAAGTAACAACCAAAAATATAAAAACTTAAAAGTCATGTCAATCTAATATTTCTATGAAAAAACATCAAATAATAGACAAAATATTATTGTTAATTTTAATTATCCTAATTCTGATAACAATCCCCCAATTCATCTTAACTGGAAATACAATAAAAGAAACACCAAACCAATATTCTTACACAAAAGCAATCTGTGACAACACAAATTATTGCGAAGATTACTATATAGAATGTAAAGGGAATAATTTAATAAAATTAAATCCAACAGGATTTTCAATACAACAATCAAAAGATTGGGTAGACGAAAGAGGATATAGAGATTTTTGTGATAGGTGAATTAATCTTCATCAAAATAAGTGCCATCAATAGCTTTTTTATATTCTTCAATAGCATGATCTAGTTCTTCAGGTAATTCTTTCATGTAAAGATGCAAGTGGTCGAACCAAAGACCAGCACTATAAGAAGCTCTTCTCAATCCTTCTCTACCCTGCTTCTCAAAATATAATTCAAATAAATGAAGCTCATGATTTTCAGGTAAATCTATCCCATATTTTTCAAAAAAACTTGGATCTTCTTCAATAATTTTTGGCAACTCTTCATTTACAATTTTATTTAATGGGGTTTTATGATAAAAATTAAAAGCATCCCGGCATTGTTCATAACTAGCAATCTTCATATTATTTTGATTAGCAAAATCTCTCAAACTTTTCTCCAAATCTCCAGGATTAATTTCATCTTCCATAAATTAAAACAAATTAAAATAATTATAAATGTTACTATTTTATAATAATTATAATTTATCAAAAGCAACATTTAATTTATACGTTATATTTTGAGTTTCAAAATCCACAACCACACCAATATCTGTATAAACATCATATCCTGCAAATGATTTTTCACCCTTTTTATCTATTGCTTCTTTCAAAACTCTAACATAACTATTGCTATTGATTTCAAAAGTTAATTTAGAAGCAAAAGGTAAATTAAAAAAGAAATCAACCTTCTCCAAATCCTTTTCTAAATTATATCTCATTAATAATAAACACAAAACAACTTTAAAAGAATTATTATAATAAACTATCTTTTCTTTTTCTTAGACTTAATCTTATTTTTAGGATTAAACTTAATTGCTGCAGGTAACCATCGAACTTTTCTTCTACCCATCAACATATTTTTCCTACATTTTGAAGAACACAAATAATTAACATCACCATTAGTCATAACTAAAGTCAAACCTCTAGGATATTCATAATTTTTTTGGCAATAAGAACATTTAGGCATTTTAACTATATGACCCCTTTGTGACATTAGATTTAATTCTTCTAGCTTCAATTTCAGTTTCCCTAAGCATCAAAACATCATCAACTCTAACTGCTCCACGAACATTTCTTCTCATAGATCTTCCTTTATCTTTTCCTTCTTGAACTAAACATTTAACTTGCGTAATTTCTCCTCTAAAACCAGTTCTACCAAGAAGTTCTTTAACAACAGCGGGCACAGCTTCACCTACAATCTTTTCACTACCTTTGGATCCTTGCCCTTTAACTTCTTTTTTCTTTTGTGCTTTTGCCATTTTGAATAACTATTAGTTTAATCCCTCGAAACATTCAATATTGATAATGTTTACTTAAGCGAAGCAATTTCTGGTTCAGCTTCCCCTGCATCAATTACAGCAATAGAAGAAGCTTTAACAGGCAATCCAACAGCAATTCCTAATTTTTGCTTATTGTCTGCTTCCATACAAGGGATTCCTTTTTCCCTACATAAGATAGGAATATGAGCTACAATTTCTTTAGGCTCAACATCAGTTGCATAAACTATCAACTTAGCTGTTCCTCTTTCAATAGCTTTAGTAACTTCGTTAGTTCCTTTTTCTATCTTACCTGTTCGCTTTGCTTTTTCAACAATTTGATATACGTCCATTTTCTTTTTTGTTATTTAATTTTGTGAGAAACAGTTTTACAAATACTTGTTGCTCACATATTTATCTGAGAACTCTTCGTCATTTGAACAAATGTTCATCAGATAAGAATAGTGATGAATTTTGCTTTATAAACTTTTCCTAAAGCAATATAAAAAATTTATTATTTTCTCCAAACAACATCAACTTGATCAGTTCTTTGCCTTGGCATAATATCGATATCTTTTAATTCGTCACCTTCAACTTTAACACCAGAGGTAAACATAATTTCACCTAAGTAAGCAATCATTGCTCCATTATCCACCAACAAAGGTCTCTCAGGAACAAAAAAAGATGCTCCCCTCTCTTCACACATAATTTTTGTCATTTCTTGTAATCTAGAATTGCAAGCAACTCCTCCACCCAATAATAATTCATTCTTTCCAACATGAGCAAGAGCTCTTTCAGCAGTTTCAATAAGCATAGCAAAAACAGTTTCCTGCATAGAATAAGCCAAATCCTTTAATTCAAAACCACACTCTAATTTCTGACGAAGATTAGTTAAAATTCCCGATAAAGCAATATCCATTCCTTTAACTTTATACGGCAACTCAATATATTTCGTACTTTCCTTAGCAATCTTTTCAATCTTGGGTCCACCAGGGAAACCAAGCCCAGCATAACGGGCAAAATTATCAATAAAATTTCCAACACCAACATCCAAAGTCTCACCAAAAACCCTATATTTTCCAGCAGCATATGCAATGACTTGAGTATTCGCACCAGAACAATATAACAAAACAGGATCTTTAGCTCCAGTAACCCTTCCAACTTCCAAATGAGCAACACAATGATTTACAGGAACCAATGCTTTTCCCAATCTAATTGCTAAATCACGAGAAAAATCACGACCAGCCAATAAACAAGGAGGCAATCCCGGACCCTGAGAAAAACTAATAGCATCAATGTCTTCTTCCTTTACATTTGCTTTCTCCAAAGCACGAGAATAAATTTCAGGGGCTAATTTACGATGATGATTAGCAGAATCAACAGGAATAATTCCTCCTTCTTCCGTCGTATACATCTCACGTTCATTAGCCAAGATTTCACCATCTCGAACAATTCCAACTCCAAAAGTATGCGCAGTTGATTCAATACCCAATATTGTTGCCATAACATAAATAAGAAATTTATCAATATTAAAGCTTTCTAAAATAATCAAATTACTAAATAATTTTCATTTCTTTTTTCAATTTTATCAAAAATACTCTGTAAACTATTTAACTTATATTCTTTCCAATTATGTAATTTTGATGAATCATCATAACTTTTCCATATTCTAGAAAATTTTTTCCTTTTTTGACCATATCTTTCATAATAATCAAAACCTTGTATTAATTCCACAACTGAATCAAAAGCTAGAATAAAAGTTGTATCCCTAATAAAAAGTGTTTTATCTTTAACCTTTCCATTATTATGAACTAACAAATGTCTTATTTTCACAAAAAGATCTAAATTTTTCTTTTTACAAAATTTTAATAGACTAATTCCAAAAACTAATTCGTAAATTTTATTTATTTTCCCTAAATTATGGAAGGACATATTTTCTAAAATAGATAATGCGAATTTTAATGGTCCAAGATAAATATCTTCTATAGAAATTTTTCTTCCTTTTTCATATCCTTGCAAAAATTTATATAAAGCATCTGGATTAGATTTCAATTCTTCAACCACCTTTTCTTTCAAATAACTTTCCATTGAAATTACTAAATTCAGAAATAAAGAATTTCTCAAAAAAGCTTCTTGTTTAATGCTGTTTTCTACTAAATTATTAATAATTCTTTTTGGCTCTTTGGGAATGTCTTTTCTAGAATTTAGTATTTTTATTAAAGGTAAAGAAATTTGAGAAGATTTATGTAAAAACAATATGTTATCAATAGAACCATTAAATGTTTTTAACGCATTACTAATCTTTTTTACCATAAACTTAACAAATAAAAATATTATATAAAACTAACTAACTCTCCCCCATCTTCACCTCTTTTCAACCCAGAACAAATAAAATTTTTAAAAAATAAAATAAATAATTTAACCCCTATATTAAAACAAATTTATATTTGACGCCCTATTCATCAACTAATAAATCTATTTCTTTTTCTTTTTAACAGTTTTTTTCTTAGCAGGCTTTTTCTTCTTCACAGCTTTTTTCTTAACTGCCTTCTTTTTCACCGCTTTCTTTTTTACTGTTTTTTTCTTAGCAGCTTTCTTTTTTTTCTTACCGCCTCGAGCCATTTTAGCTTCACATACGTTTCCTTGTCCATCAACGTAGTAAAGGTGTCCTGGCTTTCTTTCAACAGCCTTTTTTATAATTATTTTCCCCATCTTGCACACCTCCTTTTTAGCAACTTGCTTAAGTTCCCTAAATGGGAATACTTATGATACAATAAATAATAAAAACTCCTATTTAAATGTTTCTCCCCCGTCGATAACACTCAAAACACCGTCGTATTTTTCATTTATAGGAACTTCAATCAAATATCTAAATTTTCTCGACGGTAAAACTCCAAAACTAAAAGGTTTAATTTTTTTAATATCAATAATTTTTTTATCTCCATCGAGCCAAATTGCAAAAAAAGAATAAAAAACAAACAAAGAATGTATTCTCATCTTCACTTCTTTTTTCAAATCAAAAATCAATGCTCTTGCTTTTTTTCTACGAGAAAACATCAAACCTATTCCTTCAAACCACCAAGGAACTTTTGAAACTTCAAGTTTAATCTCCTTTCCCCCATAATTAAAGTTAACAAACTCTTTTTTCATCTCATTAAAAAACAAAAGAAATTAATAAAGTTAATCTATCTTTTCTTCTTCTGAGACTTAAACCAATCCAAACTCTCTCCCCTTTGTCTTAAATCCATATAAGATTTGTAACATCTGTTCACATGTGCTTCAGTAACAATGTGATGCTGCTTAAAGCCTCCTCCAAAAGTTTCAGGAATGTGCATCAATTCATGAATAATAGTTTTAACTTTCTCAACATCACTCAATTTATCAAATTTTTCAGAAAGAAATTCCAAAGCATAAAAGGCATCAACAGTCATAGCAAGCTGCATTAATTTTCCCAAAGCGTGACAACGAGCGATTGTTCTACTCGAAGAACTACCATAGCTCCTAAAACATTTTATTCTATCAATACGAACATGGGGAAACATTCTTCGAGAAATATCTTCAGCAATTCTCTGTAAATCAAAAGCATATTCATATCTCATGAATGATATAAAAGCAAATGATTTAAATTAGTTTTGTACTACTTTAATATATGATAACTCAAATATCTCCAAAAGTAAAAACAATTAACTTCCAAAACTTCGGTTCAATAGTTTATCTAATTCAATTGCCAAATCAAAACATACTAATAGATACTTCATCAAAAGAAAATTCAAAAGAACTAATCTCATCCCTCCAATTTCTAAACATTTCTCCCGAAGACATAAACATAATAATTCTAACTCACGCTCACTACGACCACACAGAAAACATAAATTTATTTCCAAATGCTAAAATATATGGAGATTTCAAAAAACAAATTAATTCTGACCATACACAAACAGAAATAAAAAATATTTTGCCAATAGAAAAATTACCAAATTCAAAAATAGAACAATCATCATCCAATAACAATTATGAGCAAAAGCAAATAATTGGCAATAAAGGGGAACTCAAATATTCAAATGGTCGGTCGGGGATAGGGATGGATGATTGTTCAAAAACACAATTCAAAATCCATAAAACTCCAGGACACACAGAAGGGGATATTTTAATCCAATATAAAAATATTCTTTTCAGTGGAGATATTATCTTTCACAACGGATATGTTGGAAGAACGGATTTTCCAGAATCAAATACAGAAAAAATGCAACAATCTTTAGAATTCATAAAAAAATTAGATTTTGATATTTTATGTCCTGGGCATTAATTACACATGTAATCTTTATTTATTAACAATCAAAATTCTTTGATTAATTTTAAACTCTGGTTTATTTAATTTTTTTTTCAAAAATTCTACAATCTTATCAAACTTTTCATAATACAATTCATCTGGGACAATTATCAAAACTTGAACCAATTCAGCCAATTCTTCATAAGTCTTAGCTTTCAAATCAACATTAAAATAATCAACACTATAATCCCTATCTTTAAGAACATCATCCACAAAAACATCAAATTCAATATCCTCAAAAATTTCTTTTGAAAATTCTAATAAATCCCCCATAAAATCTTTATTTGAATTATGAACAATTATTAACTTTCCCTTATTTTTTAATAAATCCATAGCTTTATTGAAACAAAAATTAAAAGTCCTATTTCTCCAAAAATGCCCCCAAACATGGGAAGTTAAAATAAAATCATACTTTTTATCTATTCTTGCCTCTTCAAATGAAGAATGAATAAATTCCTCTTGATCAGAAAAATCAAATTCATCAACATCTAAAAAAGTTATATTTCTAGAATCCTTAATTAAAGATTTAGATAGATCGCCACTAGCACAACCAACATCCAAAATTTTATCTCCTTCTTTTATATTTACATTTTTTATTATTTCCTTAGCAATTAAAGATTCTTCATGAGTAATCTTTTTGAATTTTCTAAAATTTATTTCTAACTTAGTTGAACTTCCCATAATTAATAAAAAAGAAATGATTATAAAAAACTTACTTATTAATCCTCTTCCTCAACCTCTTGTATAGTATGTAATCCTCTTTTGAAAATTTTTTCAATATATTCATCAACATCTTCTATTGTTTCAAATCTATAAATTTCATTATATTCATTATGAAAAGGGCATTGATCAACAGAAAACTCTTTACAGATATCTGGCCTACGAACTTTTCCCTTAACAAAATCTTCATGTATACTACAAATACCATCTTTCAAATAAGAACAAGGCGTAATAAATTCAACATTCCAAGTTCCATCCTCTTCAATATAAACAGAAACATTTTCATGAGCAACATACCACCGGATATTTTCAAAATCTTCCAATTCTTCAGGAATATCTATTTCCAAAGCCACATATTTGCAACAAGCACCATCACAATCCTCACAAGTTTTTTTCTTCATCTCGAAAATAAAGAAAATTAATTTTTAAACTTAATGGAATAATTTTGAAAAAAATCATAAGTGTCCCCTACATAATCAATATTTTCAGTAGATTCTTTTTTCTCTTTATAATATTTACAACCCCTAACACTCCCTGCAATCAAAAAACCACTCGCAACAACTATTCCTAATCTTTTCAATAATCCAGAAATATATTTTTTATTTTCTCCGTCCATAATTTCACCTAAAATTCCTTAATCAAATCAGAAAATTTTTTATCTCCCGATTTGGAAAAAATTTTTCCAATCAAACCTCTAACTTCTTCATTCGGTTCTAATTTTGATAAGCTATAAATTTTATTAAAAATTCCAATCTCCTGATTCTCAACAGCAATCATATAACCTTCTTGAACCAAATCCTTCCCATCATCTAGTCCATTCAAATAATTATAAACAATATTTTCAGCAAAAGTTTTATTTTTTCTTATGAATTCCATCAAAATCAAAAAAAGAATTCATTTATAAAAATTCCTATTTGTTTAATACCTTTAATCTTGAATTAATTCCAGTATTTTTAATTTTGAATTATTTTTTAGATAAAATGAAAGATTTTGTTTGCGTGGTGTAGCAGCGCTACACAAGTAGGCAAAATCTTTTTATTTTAGTAAAAAAGAAACAAAATTACTTAGTAATTATTTCTAATGAATCCCCAGCCTTCAACTTATAATCTTTCCCAAGAACCATTTTTGTTTTGGCATTAATTGCTTTAATAAAATTCTTTCCAAAATCCGTATGTAAAAAGAAAGCAAAATCAAGAGCAGTTGACCCAGGAGGCAATAAAAAACAATCCGGAAGTATGTTTCCCTTACTATCCCCTAATTTCGAAGCTGAACCAGGAAAAATAGGCAAATAAGCCAATATATCAAAGACTGCTTTATTCAAAATCTCTTGAACTCCCGTCCCAGTTTCATATTTTTGCAATACAGTTTCTTTAATCCTATTTAACGCTTCCAATTGTTTTTCATTTAATTCCCTAATAATTTCAAAATCCCTTTCCCCAGGAATATAATTAATTAAACCAGCTTTATGGGCTTGCCTTAATGCTAATTCAGAATCAGCGGAACAAGGAACCATCATTAATTTAGGAAATTCATCCAATAATTTTTTATAATTTTCTTCTCCAGAAGCAATATCAATCTTATTCAAAGCAACAATCATCGGTTTAGAAACATGTCGAAGTTCATGAACAAATTTCATTAATTCTTCTTCACCCCATTGGCTACATTTCTCAGGCAAATTTAATTTTAGTAAAACTTCTTTCACATGATCTTCATTAACTTTCAATCCAGAAAATTGCCTAGCAATAGCTTCACTAAGTTTTTGTCCCTCCATATCAACTTTACGAGAAAAACTAGCCCAAACTTTCATCAAAACATGGTAATACCATTTGTCTAATTCCTCTTCCAAAAATCTAACATCCTCTGCAGGATTATGGCCTTTTGTTGGTTTTCCTTCGATATCTGTCTCACCAGAAACATCCACAATATGAATAAAAACATCTGCTTCACGCAAATCATTCAAAAATTGATTTCCCAGCCCTTTGCCTTCAGAAGCTCCAGGAACTAAACCAGCAACATCCATTAAATCAATTGGAACAAAACGATTACCTTCAATACAAAAACCATGATTGGGATTGCATTTAACTCCAAATTCTTTTTCAATACAATCAACCTTCACATAACCGACACCATGATTAGCTTTAATTGTGGTAAAAGGATAATTTGCAATATCAATTTCTGCCAAAGTTGCAGCTTTGAAAAAAGTACTCTTTCCAACAGAAGGTTTTCCAACAAGTCCCAATAACATAATAAATCAACTAAAAATCCTTTTATAATATTTTTCCTAAGGCAACTCAGGAACATTGCTAACTTTCTCTTTAGGCTTTCTCTTAAAAGACATACCAGAAAGTTTTGCTTTCTCTCTTTTCTTAATTAAATCTTCCCTAAATTTCTCATAAATCTCATATCTCTTAGATTTATACCATCTATACACAAAATACATCATCAATAACAAAATAATTATTAAAAGTATCCAAGATAAATAAGAAACCTTTTCCACAGTAAAAGTATCATAACTTGAAGCACTCACATTACTAGCAGGGTATAACACTTTAGAATAAAATAAATAATTCCCAATTGGAATATCCTTTGGAACATCAAGATAAAAAACATTGTTGTAAGTCCTATTTATTGCAAAATCTTCTTTTTTCAAAGTATAAACATTTTTATCATAATCAATAATCTTATATTCTAATTCAACATCAAAATTCCTCAAATCTCCCATATTGATTAAACTAATATTTGCTCTAACTCTTCCACCGGGATTAATATACTTTTTCAAAACTTCTGTTCTAATATCAAACAAAGCATCTCTTTCTTTAACATCTAAAACTCCTTCAACATATCTTTCAACATAAGCGGACTGGAACCTAATCTTTCCAACATAAACATCAGCAAAACGTTTGTCTGAAACATAAATATCTAATCTGATATCCCTAGATTCCCCTGCAGCCAAAGAAAAAGAACGAATATCTGGAAAAACAAAATCTGAAAGCCCTTCAACAAAAATATTTATAGAAATATCTTTGGTACCATTATTCGTAACCTCTATTATTTTTCTATAATATGTTCCCTTTCCCATTTCAATAAAAAAATCATCTGGAGCCACTTTAAAATCAAATTCCCCTGTATAAGTGTCATCAGGTTCATCATCTGGAGTATCTCCACCGCCTCCCCCTCCTCCAGTATCATCCCCATCATCCGGACATTCACCACAATCTCCTGGACAACTATTACAATCCTCTCCATTATTACAAATTCCGTCTCCACAATATTCTGCACCTTCAACAGCATAATATGCTCCTTCAAATTCAGTTGTACTAAATTCTAAAATTCCTCCAGAATAATCAATTAACGTACAAGTCGTACACTCAACCCCATTATGATAAATCAAAGGCCCAACAAAACTCAAACCATACAAAGATAAAATAGCAGACTTATTAATTCCAGGCAAATTATATTCATCAACATTAATCAAATTATCGGAAATTTCCAAATCTGCATCAAAATCAACTATATTGTCTCCACCATCCATGGACATAATATCTAAATTTTCTTGAAACTCTACTTTACCATAAGAAATTTTTTCTAAAATTACCCCTGGCATATCAGATAATTCAACTTCATTATAAGTGTCAAAATCAGTTGTCAAACCATCAAAAGTATCATATCTAATATCGAATGCAGTAATGCTTACTTCAGATGGACTAGTCCCCTCAGTAACTGCAAAAATAAAGCCCGCACTAACTAATAAAAAAATTAAACCAAAAATTAATTTCCACCTCATAAAAACAATAAGAAAATTATCTTTTTAATTGTTTATTTTTTAGAAAATATATAAATATAATTTTCTCTAAACTTTATTCTTTGTTTTTCTTATAAATCCATAACTCAAAATATTTTAATCCAAATCATTCAAATCGTTTACCAAAGTTCCACCAATATTTCTTTAAAAATTTCCTCCTTAATATTATTCATAAAATTTTATGAACCACGTTCAGAAATTTTAGTCTATTAATTTTTGAACTTGTTCAACAAATCTATTATTTTTTCAAAAATATTTCCCCCCAATCCCTAATATCCAATTCCCAATCCCTAACTCCTAATATCCAATCTCTAATTCCCAATTCCCAATATCCAACCCCCTAACTCCTAATATCCAATCTCTAATTCCCAATTCCCAATCTCAAATTCCTAATTTAACAATCCTCTCCAGTTTCAATAGCCTTAAAATAAACTGTATTATTATAATCTCCACTTGCCTGACCTGCAGGAATATCTAACCAAAATCTCCAATAATTTGTTCCCCCAAGAGGAATATTTAATCCGGATTTTGCATAAACCTGGCTTAGAGAAACATCATTTGTTGTAGGATGCGTAATATTACTTAAATTGTAATGGGAATAAGTTTCATTACCCAAACCAATAACATCTCCTCCAACCGTAGATAACCCATAATCTGCCCTAATACAGAAATCAACAGGAATATTCCCATCTTCTGAAACATTAATATAAAAAGTTGAAGCATTGCCAAAACCATCATAATTATGTGAAGCATTGACATCAATAGCCGGCAAAATATTTACATCTCCAAAAATAATCCCTTCTGACAAACCCGTACTAAATTTGATTGCTAAAGATTTTGCAATTGAAACATTAGAAGAAACATCTGTAGATGTGACTTTTGCATGAAGACTTACAAAATTTTCAACAGCAATCATTAAAATACATAAAATAATTATGCAAATCAAAATTAAATTATAAATTCGTCTCCTCATTAAAGAAATAAGAAATAATCGTTAATAAAGTTTTATTTTTTCTTTTTATTATCTTTCTTTTTCTTCGCCTTTCCAAATTTCTTTCTTTGTTTAAGGATATTGATAACTAACAATATTGCGGCAATCAAAGCAACAACACCATAGATTAAACTATAATTTCTTCCATGTTCAACACATTGAACTCTAATTTTTAATGGGGCCGAAATAGATGCTTGAGTTCTAGAACCCCCTGCTCCCCCAGACTTAAATTCTTCTTCACTTACTTCAATAATTTGAACTTCTCCAGAATAAATTTTCATCTCTTCATTACATTCTTGTTTACAAATTAATGAATCTCCAATCCAACAATCTCTCTCATAAATATTTGGAGTCTTAAAACAAAAAGTAACTGGAATTGCTTCAGAACTAGAAGTACCACCTGGACCCAACTGAACATCTGTTTCTTGAGATTTTATTATTCCTTGCAATTCATCAGACAATTCTATTTTTGTATAGGAACTTTCTCCTTCCCAAGGATTATATACGCTATAAGTTAAACAAGTTTTAGTTTTTTCTGGAACCAATGCTGATTCTTGAGTCCATTTAATTCCTAAAGAAGCAGAAACCAAACCCATCAAAAATATCAAAGTAACACCCAATACTAAAAACTTAATATTTATTTTTTCACCTCTCATTTTATTATTTATTCATCACTATTTATTTAATTTACTTATTTATGATCCACAACCTGTACCCTGCGTAACACCTTTAAAATAAACACTATTATTATAATCCCCGCTAGCTTGGCCTACTGGGACATCCAAATAAAATCTCCAATAACTAGCATTACCTACTGGAACTGCTGTGGCAGCTTTCTCATAAGTTGTGTTCATGCTAATTTCATCTGCAATAGCAGGAGTGTTTAAATCTGAGGTGGTAACATTTGTTGAATAAGTTTCATTTCCTAAACCAATAATATCTCCTCCAATCGTTGACAAACCAGTATTAGCTCTAATACAGAAATCAACAGCAGTGTTACTATCAGTTGAAACATTAATATAATACTCTGTTGAGTTATTTGGGCCATCATAATTATGTGTGGCATTATCGTTATTTGTAGGTAAAGTATCAATTTGTTCAAAAACAATTCCAGAAGACAAATTTCCACTCAATGCAATAGCCAAATATTTTTGTATTGATACATTTGAAGTTGTAGAATCTTCTGTGGCATGCCCAGTAATAGCGCTAACATTTGCAAAGAATAATAATCCTAATGAAATAACAATAATTCCTATTAAAATTCCATTGTAAA
>CAYSCL010000005.1:27772-32014 GCA_964429545.1 Candidatus Woesearchaeota archaeon | reverse complement strand
AATTAGTTCTAAGAAAAAAGTTAAGAAAAAAAAGATTTCTAAAAAGAAGAAATAAGTAAATAAAAAATAGCTTCACTTTGTTCAGAATAAATTAATTAAAATAGTTATCCATCGTGCATACAGGTCCAGGGAATATTAAAAATATTTAAATTCGAAATATTTTTATGTCATAGTGAGATAATTAAATATCCATCCTGTACTCTCTTGTAAAATAGAATTATTCTTTATGAAAACGGAACATAATTTAAATTAAAAAAAAATTATTCTTGAATTAAAAAGAAGAAATAAATCTTTATAAATCTCTAAATCCTCTTCATTCCAAGAGGTTAAAGTATATGAAAAAAGAATTTATTATTTTGTTGGGAATTTTTATGTTATTCGGTTTTGTTGCTGCTGAATATGATATAACAGACAATTCAATTAGTACTATTTATCCTAAGGGCACTTTTCTTTCAGGATGGATACAAATATCATTTGAGAATCATTCTTTAGATTCTTTATTTGAGGATAATTTAGATAATCAAGTAACCTTAGAAGAAGTATTAAATCAATCAACAAATTATGTTTATTCTTGTAAGAACAATGATTGTGAATCAAGTTATTCCAAAAAAAATCCCTCTATAGAAAAAGATTTTTTATTTCAGGGAGAAGGAACTTCATTAATTGGTATTGTCTTTGATAAAAATATTGAAATTATAAACACGATAAGTTTTAACCTTACAAGTAATGCCACAAGTTCAAGTCAAAATCAAATTAAAATTGATTTTTTTGATGATGGGATTACTGAAGCTGGAAATACAAATTATGGGCTTGGTGTTGGGACTGAAGTTAATTATGGTTGTTTTGATTCTAATGAAGATGTTACTGAAATTAGCCTTGGTTCAAATGCTTTTTGTCAAAGAATTGAATTAGATGAGGCTCCTGCATTCATGGTTGGTGCTTGGTTAAAAAAAATAACTGCTGGAGACATAAACATTACTCTTGAGTTATATGATGATAATGGAATATTATTGGATGAATGTTTGTTAGAGGATGAAGAAATATCTGGTGATGGAAGTGAGGTTTTTTGTCCAATTTATACTGCTGTTGCGCAAAAAGAAGATTATTACCTTTGTTTGCAAACTGAAGGAACGGGTAGTTACAAAACCTTGGGTTACCAATCTTCTGATAACGAAAAGAATTGTGGCTTTGTAGGAATTCCAGTTAGAAATGAAGAAAATGCTTATTCTATAGGTGCAAAAACAATTGATTATGGACCTGTGGGCACAATAGAAATTTCTAATGAGTTGCCTTCTGGAGGAGAAATATCTGTATTGGTAGAAGATTATTTAGAAGATGAATATGGAAGCATGGATTGTTCAACTAATGACTGCTATGTGCCAATTAGAATTTCATCTTTTGCTAATCAAGATGTTAACATAAATTCTATTTATATCAATTACGATGCATATGGATTGCCTGGAATTGAAGAAACACAATTTTATGATTTTGAAGAAGAACCTGCAGAAATAAGTTCTACTTCTCAAAAATTATATTTGGATAAATTATTTAAATTGCCTTCTGAAACTGGAGAGATAAATTATAAATTAGATTTTGAAGGTGAAGAAATTTTCGATGAAGATATTAATATTGAAGAAATCACAATAACTTTGTATCCAATGACTGCTGCATCAAATTTTCCAACAACTTTTGAAATTAATTTTGATCCAGATTTTAATTTCTCCAGCTACAAATGGGATTTTGGGGATGGAACGGCTTTGCAAACAAGTCAAGGAAATAAAAAATCACATACATATTCAAATATTGGGAATTATACTTTAAATGTTGCAGCCAAAACTTTAGATGGATCAGAATTTTCCAAATCTTTTGAAATTAAAGTTGAATCTCCTGAAAATACCATTCAAAACACCATCCAGGAAATTGAAAGAAATTTAGAAACTTTGAAACAACAAGTTTCACTTTTAGATTCATTTGAAAGGGAACAATTTTATAAGAGAATTAATTTGGATGAAATTGAAACTAATTTGAGTTATATTAAAGAAAATGCTGAACTTGCAAGTAATGATTTAGAATATAAACAAGTTATTGGAGACTTGATGAGTATCCGTATCCCAAAAGCCATTATACAAGTTCCTACAAACAAAATTTCATATTATCCACAACCAGATAATGTTAATTTGAACATTCTAGAAGAAATTACAAATGAAACTTCGGGAGATTTTGAAGATACAACTAATTCTATTCTTATATGGAATCAAAATAATATAAATTCAAAAATTTCTATGAGAGAAATTTTAGTTAAATGGGATTCGAGTACAGAATCTTTTTTTAGAACTTTTGAGCTGTCCATAACTCCTCTCTATACTCAAGATGAAGATTTTTATTTTGTGATTAAAGAAATTGATGGACTAGATTTCAGAGGGAATATTTCTTTTCAAGAAGAATCTGGATATTATTATTTGCCAATTATTGAGCCTATAACAATTCAATTTTCAACTTCTGAAAGATTAGATTTCCTTTCCTTACCAATGTTCATTTCACCAGACCTTGAAAAAGTTAAAGTAGAGAAAATTGAACCAATTGAAGAAGAAAATAGACTTGCTATTTTGATTGTTATATTTATTATTTTAATTTTTATTGGTATTATGATTTATGTGTTTTTACAAAAATGGTATAAAAATAAATATGAAAAATATTTGTTTAAAGAAAGAAATCAATTATATAATGTTGCTACATATATCCACAATTCTAAAGACAACAACGTTCCTGATTCTGAAATTAGGAACACCCTTAGAAAAGCTGGTTGGAATAATGAACAAATAACTTATGCTTTAAGGAAGTATGCGGGTAAAAGAACTGGAATGTATGAATTGCCAATCAAGAAATTATTGGACAAAAAAGAAAAAGAACAAAAACAACAACAAGAGGACACAAAATTTAATAAAGGATATTACCCAAATTAGACTATGGAAATTAAAGTTTTTACAAATTTTTTTAAGAAAGTTTTAGGCAATATTTTTAGAAATAAGAAGGACATAAAATTAGGATTTTATGGACCCCCAAATGCTGGAAAAACTAGTTTAGCTAATAGAATTTGTAAAGATTTTACTGGTGAAGAAATTGGTTCTGTTTCAAAAGTTCCACATGAAACTAGAAATGTCCAGTTTAAAGAAAAGGTTGAAATTAAATACAAAGGAAAATCAATGGTTTTCAAAATGATAGATACTCCGGGAATTACAACGAAAGTTGATTACGAAGATTTTTTGAAATATAAAGTTAAGAAAAAGGAAGCAAAATCTCGTGCTAAAGAAGCGACACAAGGAATCATTGAATCAATTAAATGGTTGGATGATATGGATTTAGTTGTTATTGTTTTGGATTCTACTGAAAATCCTTATAATCAAGTTAATATCACAATAATTGGTAATTTGGTTGCTAGAAAAATTCCGGTTTTAATTGTTGCGAATAAATCTGATTTGAAAAAGGCCAATATAAAGAAAATTGAAGAAGCTTTCCCAGAATATGAAGTTGTAGGGATTAGTGCAAAATACGGAAAAAATTTGGAAGAATTTTATGAATCTATATTTAAACTTTCAAAAAAGGTGAAATAATCCAAAATGGTTAAAAAAAAGGGTGTGAAAAAGATAAAAGGTTTTGCAATACAATTTATGCCTTATCAAGATATAAAACATTTGAACAGTACTGAAAGAATTAAAAAAATTTTAAAAATTGTTTTTGGTAATAGCATACTTATTTTACAAGGGAGATTGAAACCAGATGAAGAAACTAGGCTTATTGAAGACACGATGGCTATGATTGGCCACGTTAAGGGTTTTAAGGGCGTAGAATTGGCTGTAATCGGCTCTGGAGGCGCTCCTGAAAGTGCAATAGAGAGGTTTAAACAAAGAATTGTTGCTAGTCTTTCAGGTGGAGATTTGGGTGCAATCACAATTATTGGTCCTGCTACAATTGTCAAAGAAATTAAGCAAGATCCTAAGAAGATTGAATTGATTTTAGGGAAGTAATTTTTGTTAAGATTAATTAAATTGCAAAATTGAATGATTTATTTTGTTCATGTTTATTGTGCTTTTTGTATGTATAATTTAATATCAACTACGCTAGCAGAAATAAATATAAGTTAGATTTTTGAAAATTCATTTACTCCGTTTAATAAATTATTCTTGATACTCTCTTTCTCTTCTTTTCGTTATATTTTTAAGGTTCCCTGTCTTTGTTTTTCTA
>CAYSCL010000005.1:0-27672 GCA_964429545.1 Candidatus Woesearchaeota archaeon | reverse complement strand
CTCTCTTTCTCTTCTTTTCGTTATATTTTTAAGGTTCCCTGTCTTTGTTTTTCTACAATGCCACACCAATGTGTTAAATGTTCTAGAATTCTACCTGTTGCTAGTCGTGAACTTTTAGAAGGATGCAAGGAATGTGGAAGTAGATTTTTCTTTTATGTGAGAGAAGAACAACTTGAAAAATTAAAAGAACAAGTTATTGAAATCCCAGAAGAAGAAAAAAAACAAATTGAAAGAGACATTCGTAAGATTGCTGGAATTGAAAAAGATGATGCTCCAGTGATTTTGGATTTTGAAAGTATTAGAGTTACAGGTGAAGGTAAATTTGAAATTGATTTGGCAAATTTATTCAATCAAAAACAACCTTTGGTGTATAAACTTGAAGAAGGGAAATATTTGATTGATTTGGGAAAAATTAATTCTAAGAAAGAAAAAAAGAATCATTAATTCAAAGAGAAGAATTATAAACTATTTTTATGATTATATTTTATGACAAATTCACAAAGTGAATTTTTATACTCCCACTAAACATAGTGACGGTCTACTCCCACTCCGTGAAAGTATCGTTAAACTCACAAAGTTCGTTTATTGAACTTTCAGAAATGGTCGCCCTAACGGTGCCCTTAATTAAAAAAGAATAAATTAAGAACATATGACAAAAAAACATGATTTGGTTTTGGAAAAGGTCTTGAAAGAAATTTCTCCTAGTGAACAAAAATTGGAATTCATGGAGAATAAATTGGATGTTTTTTTAGCTAAAACTACCAAAAGAATAAAGAAATTAGGATTAGATTTAGAAATTTTTATTGGAGGGAGTTTTGCTAAGAAAACTTTAGTTAAAAAAAGAATTTACGATGTTGATATCTATTTTAGATTTAATCCAAAATATAAAGATGATACTTTAACTAAATTGACAAAAAAAATTTTGAAAAAAACAAAAGGAGTTTTGGTTATTCATGGATCAAGGGATTATTTTAGAGTTAAAATTAATTCTTGGTTTGAATTAGAAATTATCCCGGTTAGAAAAGTTAAAAAAATTGAAGAAGCAAAAAATATCACTGATTTATCTTATTCTCATGTTAAATATATTAGGAAAAAAATTAAGTCGCAAAAAACATTGAATGAAATTAAATTGGCAAAAGCTTTTTGTTATGGTTCTAGAACCTATGGTGCAGAAAGCTATGTTCAGGGTTTTTCTGGATATTCATTGGAGTTATTAGTTTATTATTATGGAAGTTTTATGAAATTTTTGAAAGAGCTTTCTAAATCTAAAAAAGATAAGTTAATTATTGATATTGAGAAACATCATAGAAATAAAAAAAATATTTTGTTGGACATAAATAGTTCTAAACTTGAATCCCCTATTGTTTTAATTGATCCGACTTTCAAAAGAAGAAATGCTCTTGCAGCACTTTCTGAAGAAAGTTATAATAAATTTAAAGAAGCTGCAAAAGAGTTTCTGAAAAAACCTTCTACAGACTTTTTTAAAATTAAAAAAATTAATTTTGTTGAAATAAAAAAAGATGCAATAAAAGAAGGGCATGAATTTTTGTTGTTGAAAACAAAAACAAAAAAGCAAGAGGGAGATGTTGCGGGAACAAAATTATTAAAATTTTCAAAACATTTGAAAAATGAGTTTGAAAAATTCTTTAAAATTATCGATTTTGGATTTGAATATCTTGGAGGAAAGGAAGGAATTAGTTATTTTATTTTGGATCGTAAAAAAGAAATTATTGATTCTGGTCCTTTAATTGAAGATGAGAAAAATGTTGAAAAATTCAAAGAGGAACATCCAAAAACATTCGTAAAAGAAGGAAAAATTTATTCTAAAAGAAAAATTAATTTTTCTTCAAAAGAGTTTTTGCCTGTTTGGGCTAAGAAGAATAAAAGAAAAATCAAAGAAATGTATATTTCAAAATTGAAAGTTATTGATTAAAATATTTTATCAAAAAAATGTTCTAAATAAGGTTGAATTACTTGATATTTTTCTTTTGTGAAATTCCAAATATATTCTATTTCTTGGGGGTTCATTAAAGCTGCACTTGCTTTGAAAACCATATAGTCTCCAAAGTTTTTAAGAGAGGTTGGTTTTTTACGAAATAAGCCGTCATAAATTACAATTCCCCAGGGAAGAAAAGGGCCCATGAATTTTCCGGCTAATTGTCCAGTTATTAATGCAGTCATTGTCCTTGATGCCAAATTATTTTTTGGAGAAATTTCACCGATGAAAGATTTTCTATCTTCAACAGGTTTTCTTTTTATTTTCATTTTAATTTGGAAAGAAAAAATTGGTTTATTAAGATTATTGTAGTGCCAAATCAAACAATTCTGCGAAAGCTTCTGAGAAAAATTCTGAGTTTAACCAAATAGCATGATCTTCTTTTGTTGATTCTTTTGAAATATAAAACAATACTTCTTGTCTGTCAATAATGAAAAATTTACCCTTAACATCAACTTTCTTTATGTCTAATTTTAAAAATTTTGATAATTTTTGGATAGTTTCTTCTTCTCCAAAAAGTGCAATTTTAACTTTTATTCCTTTCTTTCTTAGAGAATTGAATGTGTCTGCAAATAATTTTTCTTTTATTTTCATTTCCTCTGCACTCATGCAAACTATTACTTCTTCTGTAGCTGAATCCATGATTTCTTTTAGATGATTTGAAATTGATGATCTTCCCTTTATTGAAGCTGACAAATCTTCTCTTCTTACGGGATTTATTCCTACATTGTATAATTCTTCTAATTGTTGAAATTCATTTGTCCCAGTAACTTTTGATAAATTTTGAACTTTTTCTTCTGCATGTGTCCGAACATTATTTTTTAATTTTTCTAGAATTGTTTTTGGTTTAACTCCCAAATATTTTACAGGTTTTCCTATTTTTACTATTGCGAAACCTTTCTTTTCTAATGATTCTAATACATCATATGTTCTTGATCTTGGAACCCCTGAAATAGTGGCAATTTCACCTGCTGATGCAGAACCTTTACCTAAAAGTGCAAGCCATACCTTAGTCTCGTAGATGTTTAGATCAAAATAGTCTTTGATTTTTGCTATTAATTCATTTTTTACTAACATTTTATTGATTTCTCCCAGAATATTTATTCAATTTGCCTGCATTAATTAAATCGGTCATTGGTTGAACAATTGCTTTTAGATATATTTGATTATAATTTGTTTTCTCCAATAAATCCTCATTTGAAGTTATATTATATGAAATTCCAAAAATATTTGGAAGAGTTGCATCTTTTACAACATTAAACATATTTGATAATTCTTTTCTGAATGAAAATCCTTTTTGTTCTTCAAAAATATTCTTAATTTTATTTTCTGCCATAATGTTACTACACAATAGTTACTTTATAAAAGTTTCTATTATGTCATGTTTGTTGGGTAGTGACAAATACCAAATTATATTCTTAAGTATACAAATTGTTTTTAATTGAATAACATTTATTTTTTGATGGAAGAAATAGAGAAAAAACTACAAGGGAAATGGGTTGAAATAAATTATTTGAATTCTTTTGGAGATGCAGTTAGCATGGGGGGAAAGATTAATTATATTAGATTGGATGGACAAGATTATTCTTATTTTAGAATGAACCCAATTATTGGAAAAAAAGAAGATGAATTTGAACTATTAGAAATAGAGGAAAACCCATTATATACAATACCTCCTGGGAGCATTCAACAAATAAATGATAATTTAACCAAAAAAGATTTAGAAATGAAATGTAAAGAATATAATCAAAACTTGAAAAAAACCAAAAACGGAAGCGTGGGATTTAAAAGAGATATTTCTAAAAAACATTAAGAATCAGCCAACTAATTAACATTGCTAAAAATATTCCTGAAGAGATGAAGGGCATAGCAGGATAGAATTTCTTTTTGCTTGAAAAAGTTAGGAGCAATCCTAGTCCTAATAAAGCTCCGAAAATTATACCTATTGAAGGCCAAACTCCCCAAGTTTTTAACACAACTCCTGCAGTTATTATTGGGAATATTATGTCTCCCCCGCCAAGAATTGCTACATTGATTTTCATTCCTTTTTTGTTTGCTTGTTCTTTTGTTAGTTTTTTGTTCTTTATTTTTTCTTTAATTTTCTTTATTTTTGCTTTTTCTTTTTTTGATGCATAAGGAACATAAAACCCGCCAAAGATTTTTAGCTCATTCATTTGGAATTTTGCCATTTTTTGCATTATTTTTGATTTCCAGACTGCCCACATATCATAAATTGAAATTAAAATTAAGAGTATAATGATTGAAATAATATTAAGAAGAGGTACAAAGATTGCTGCAATTCCTGGATATATCAGTAATTCTGAAAAATTGTGTGCGAGAAAATCTCTGCCATAAATTTTTCCTGCAGCCAAAGGTATTGCTATTACCAATGCAATTAAAGAGCCATATTTTACTGCAGGTAAAAATGCATTAAAACTTATTCCAAGTGCTAAAATAGTTACAAGAAAAAACCAAGTTTTCAGAACATATTTTGCTTTAAATCGTGTTAGCATGAATAGAATTGCAATTGCAATTACAAATGATATTAATATAGAAGTTAAATTTGTCCGATAATCTTTTTCTTGTTCCATTTCTGGAACTTCCATACCATAGGGCAATGTTTTTGTTGCATTTATCTTTGTTATTTCTCCATCAACAACTCTCTGTTTTGAATATGTATCTACAACATATAGTCCAATAAATTGTGTTAATAAAAACATTGAAAGAATAATAATTGTTATTTTTACATTATGTTTCATTTTACCTCTTAATGAATAGTTATTTATATTTTTAAAATGTGTGTTCCATAAGAATAATTCTTATAAAGAAAATTTAACTTTTTTTATTATGAAAGAAATATATTTTGTATCTGGAAATGAAAATAAATATAAAGAAATTCAAGAAATATTAGATGTTGAATTAAATCATTTTGAAATTGATTTACCAGAAATACAATCAAAAGATATCTATGAAATTGTTAGAGAGAAAGCAAAATTAGCTTATCATATTTTGGGAAAACCTGTAATTGTGGAAGATGTTGGATTTTATTTGGAATGTTTAAATCGATTTCCCGGGCCATTTATTAAATTTTTAATTTCGGATATTGGGGCCGAAGGTATTTATGATTTGGTTAAAAATTATAAAGAAAAAACATGTGTTGTTAGAGATGTTGTTTGTTTTTTTGATGGGAAGAATTTTTCTTACTTTACAGGAGATGTGAATGGAAAAATTGTTAAACCTGTTGGTAAAAAAGGCTTCGGATTTGATCCTATTTTCAAACCTAAAGGAAGTAAGAAAACTTTTGCTCAAATGACAAAAGCACAAAAAAATAAAGTTTCTCACAGATCAATTGCCTGGAATAAATTTAAAGAATTTTTAGAAAAAGAATGATAATTTATCAGGGAAATTCCAATAAACATTTTAAGGATTTTCTCGAAGATATTGAATTTAAAAAAATTATTTTATCAGAATGTTTTGATTATGGGGAAGAGAAAACAGATTCATATAATTTTGAAGGCAATCATATCCCAAGTGGCTTTCATTTTGACTATTTAACAATGCAAATTAAACCAAATAAAGGAGATTATGTTGAAATTAATAAAATTATTCAGGATATGATTTTGAATGGTTTTGAAAGAGGAGAACAACCTGTTTTTTTAAAATTATATGATGGAAATAAAGGAAAAATTTTAAGAGTCAGAGATTCTGGCAAAGGTTTTGATTTAAGAAAAAAATTAGAGGATATGAAAGAAGGGAAAAAATATTTTAAAAGACAAGGATTTGGATTAAAATCATTTAAAGAAAGTGAAAATGTAATTTTTTATCAAGGTAGAAATAATATTGTAAATTTAGTTTATTTATATTAATCATCTCAATCTCAAGGTTTCGATTCCTCTTGGAACAGATGTTTCTACTCTATTAGCTTTGTACAGTGATGAAGCTAAATCTAAAGATTTTGAAACTTCCCCATGATTAACAATTATTCTTTTTGGTTTTGGATTCATATTCCTCACATAATTCATTAGTTCATTTCTTCCAGAGTGGGGTGAAAGCCCATTTACCAATTCTACCCTCATATTTACATCTAAAGTTTTAGTTGAACCATTATCTTCAATTGTTACTTTTCTTGCCCCTTCTTGCAATTGTCTACCAATTGAACCTGGACCTTGATAACATGAAAGAATTAAAAGATTATTTTCATTTTCTGCAAAATTTTTAAGATATTCTACTGATGCTCCTCCCACAAGCATACCTGAAGTTGCAATAACTATACAAGGTCCTCCTTCAATTACTTCTTTTCTTTCGTGTTGAGATCCAACTCTCTTGAAAACACTTGAAGTAAAAGGGTTATTATCTTGAAAAACTTGGTTTCTTATATTTGCAGACAAAAAATCTGGATATGCTGTATGAATTGCATTAATATCCCAAATCATACCATCAACATACATTGGGACATTTGGAAGCTCTCCAGTTCTTATTGCTTCTTCTACTCTCAATAAAGTTTCTTGTGCATGCCCAAGCCCTAGTTCTGGAAGTAATACTTTACCGCCCTTTGAAACTGTTTCTTTTACCATTGAAAGGAATTTTTCTTCTGTATCTTTTCTTGAAGGCAAAACATCATTTTTCCCCCCATAAGTTGATTCTATTTGAAGTGTTTCTACTCTAGGAAATTTATTTACAGCTGGATCTAATAATCTTGTTTTAGCATATTTCATATCTCCCGAATAAACAAAATTATGTGCTCCATTTCCAATATTTATGTGGATTTGGGATGACCCTAATACATGACCTGCATTATACAATGTTATTCTAACATCTGGAGTCACATCAGTAACTTCTCCATAATTCAAACATATTGTTTTTTTTACCATTTCTGAAACATCAGAAGAAGAAAATAGGGGTGCCGATGCTTGTTTATATGAAACTCCAATAAAATCCAGTGCAAGTAGAGAAGAAATGTCTCTTGTTGGCGCGGTCATATATGTTGGACCTTTGTAACCCATTTTATACAAATAAGGTAATAATCCAGAGTGATCTAAATGTGCATGGGAAAGGATTACTGCATCTATTTGTGAAATGTCAAATTCTGGAATATTAAAAATTGGAAATTTATCTGCTCCGGAACTTGCAACATCAATTCCACAATCCAAAAGAATTCTTGAATTTTCTGTTTGTAATAAAAAACAACTTCTCCCTACTTGTCTTCCTCCGCCAAGAATGGAAACTCTTGCCCAACCGGTTGATTTTTCTTGTGTCCAACCCGAATATATTTTTTCTCCAACTTCGTGAAGAAATTTTCTCCTATCTCTATTTTTTGCATACAAAACACTTCTAATATTATCAGTAATTTTTGACTTTATTGCAGCTGACCTTTGAACTTGTGGGGCCCACAAAGTTTGTCTTTTTATTTCCTCTAAAATTGAGCCTTGCTTACCAATAACTAATCCTGGTTTTTTTGCTTCAATTGTCACAATACTTCTATGTAAATCAAATAAAATATCTGTTATGTTTGCTTCTTCTGGAACAATTTCTCTTATTTTCTTTTCAACAATTTCTTTGTCTGTTAAAATTTTTGTGTCTGCTCTCAATTCAATTCTTTTTTTTATGTCATTCACAATTGCTTTTATTCTTGATTCTCCTTCTATGAAAAAGTTTTCATTTTTCGTATATAGGACTATATTCGCCCCTTCAAAATTAGCCTCGCTTATCAAACCAGGTAATCTATCTGTAATGTTTTTTAAAATTTCTATCATTTTTAATTATTAAAAATATGGCTATTCTCTTTTTTTGTAAGTCAATTCTGTTTTATCTCTTACAACTTCTTTAATTCCATCTTTGGTTATAGTAAAAACATTCATCCCATTTCCAGTTCCAAAATCTCTTTCCATTGAAGCTTTAATAGCTTCCTTTGCTAGTTCTACACCTTCTTTAACAGTTACCTCTGGTTTCCACATTCTTTCTAAGTATCCTAAAACATACATTAATCCAGATCCTATACTTCCTGAAAAATCACTAACTTTTGTTGAAAGTCCTCCAATGATTTCATAAAGAGACGTTGATCCATCTTCATCTATTCCTCCAACAAGAAATCCACTTGCTTGAACTTGAACATTTGAAAGTAAAGATGCAGCTTCTTTTACTGTTGGTCTTTTCTTTGATTTTAATTGTTTTAATTTTAATTCTGCAGCTAACAATTTAGATGATTTTATTGCTTCTGTTGCATGGCCTGCTATTGCAACCAAAAGATAATCATTAATTAACAAAACTTTTTGCAAATCTTTTCCTCCCACAAGTGTATGTCCAAGACTTGCCCTGTTATCTCCAGCCATTACAACTCCGTCTTTACAAACAATTCCTAAAATAGTTGTTCCAGTTTTAATTTCTTTTTCCATTTTCTTAAATTACAGAATAATTTAGATGTAATACTATTTTGGAGATGTGAGAATTTATAAAAGTTTCGCTGTTAATTTTCATAACTAAAACTCAAATCATTGTATTCTTCTGCACTATATTCTCTGATTCCTTCTTCATGCCACAAAACCCATTTATTTATTCCAGAATCTAATGCAAACTTTGAACAAATAGTACAATATGGATTTCCTGCAGGTAGAAAATTATTTTCTGAATCTAACCTTGCAAAGAATAAAGTTGTGTCTTTCAAATTTTTATGATTATTTTTTAATGCATTTGTAATTGCATCTTGTTCAGCATGAATACAACAAGTTTTATCTGTAACTTTTTGATTGTATTTATTTTTCTTTATGTGACACCTTCTTTGAGATTCTAAAAAACCAGAGGGATGATTAATTCCCTTTGAAATTATTTTTCCATTTTTCACAATTATTGCTCCACATTTTGATCTATTGCAAGTTGCTTTTTTTGCAACATCAATTGCTTTTTTCAAAAAATATTTTGCTTGTTCTTCTTTTTTTCCAAAGAGGTAAATTTTGCTCATTCTCTATAACTTATCCCATACTCTTTTTTGAATTTTATTACATTTTCTACAAAACCTTCTATTTTTTGTTCATGTGAAACTATTATTAGTTGCTTTACATTTAATTGATCAAGAACTTCTCTCATTTTGTCAAGCTGTTGATCTGAAAATCCATCTGTTGGTTCATCTAAAATTACTAAATCTTTTGTTTTTATTTTGCTCATTAAAGAATTAATTACCTGGTTTAATGCTAAACGATATGCAAGTGCTATTGCAGTTCTTTCTCCACCCGATAAATAAGCATAATCAATTTCATAATCTTGTTGTTCTATTATTGGTGTGAAATTATCTGAAAGTCTTACATTGAAATTATCTGGGACTAGTGCACCAAACCATTCTGAAAACAATTTTGAAAATTCATTCTTTAAAGAAATCATAACGTTTCTTTCAATAAATGAAACAACGGGCACAAATTTTTTATTCAACCACATTTCTAATTCTGAAACGTGATCTAATTTTTTCTTTAATTTTTTTATTTTATTTATTCTTTCTTCTAATTCTTTTATTGAGGCTTCAGACATTTCAATTTCTTTTTTTGCTTCTGCTAATTTTATGTCTGCCATCCTTTCTTCTCTTGATAATGAAACCAATTCTTTTGATTTGTCTTCGAAAATTAAATCATATTTTGACAATGAAAGAATTTCTGATTTTATTGTTTCTATTTGATTTTTCAATAATTTGATATCTGAATCAAAAGATGAATTTGATCTTTCCAATTCATTTAATTTTAATCTTTTTTCATCAACATTTTCAGATTTCATTTTAAGAATTTTTAAATCGGTTAATTTTTTCTCTAAAAAATTATTTGATATTTCAAGTTCTTTTATTTTATCCGAAATTGTTTCTTTTTCTATTTGTAAATCTTCAATTTTATTTCTTGATTGTGATAATTCATTGTGGTTTTTATTTAGAACATTTGCTCTATAAACTGCATCTACATCTTGTCTACAAGTTGGGCATACTTCCAAGTTTTGCATTTTTTTTGCTAATTTTTCACAATCTGAAATTTTAAAATTTAAAGTTGCTATTTGAGAATTTATTTCCAAACTTAAATCTGAAAATTTTTGCATTTGTTTTTTATTTTTTAAAATATTGTCTTCAATCTCTTGAAATTCAAGAGGATTAAAATTCAAAGATTGAAATTCTTGTATTTCTTTTTTCAAAGATTCCATCATCTTTTGATTATTTGTAAAAATTTCTGTTTTTGAATGTAAGATTCCAGTAGTTTGGCCTAATTTTGCTTTTAATTCGGATTTACCCTCTATTAATTTTGCAATTTCTTCTTTTTCTTTTTCTTTTTCCCTTCTCTTTTCTTTTTTTACAAGCAAATCTGATTCTAATCCATACAGTTCTTTTTTTCTTTCTTCAACATGTTTTTGTTTTTTTTCTATTAACTTCATATCTTCATCCAAGGTTGAAGTTGCACCTTCCATCATTCTTTTTTCTTCCCTTAATTTTAATCTCAAAATTCCCACATTTTCCAAAATTGTTCTATATTTATCTATTCCAAAAACATGCCTAAGAGTGTTTACTCTTGTTTCTGGGTCCTCCAGGATAATTTGTTTCATTTCTTCTTGTGGCGTATAAACTGTGAATTTGTATAGTGTGTTTTGTTTTTTTGAAAATTCTTTTGGATATTTTAATAAATCTAAAATTCTTTGTTTAAGTTCGGTTACAGCCATTTCTTGTTTTTCTCCCTCAATTGTTATAGCTGCATATTCTTGTGAAACTGATTTTCCTCTTTTTAATGACCTTTCAACAAGAATGTTTTTTCCATCAACATCAAATTCTAAAAGAACTTTTCCTTCTTTTTCACCATTTCTCAAAATAGAAGAACCTCTTTGTCCAGGCTGCAAACCAAAGAGGCCAAATTCTATTGCCAAAAGAATAGTTGTTTTTCCTGAACCAATATCTCCAGCCAATAAAGTCGAACCAGTATTAAACTGAATTTCTTCATTTTCATAACTTCTGATGTTTTCTAATATTATTTTTTTTAGTATCATTCTAAATCTAGTGTTTTTTTGGATTCTTCCAACAATCTTTGATTGAAAGAATCGATTGTTTCCCCTTCTTGTTTTTCTACTGAGAGTATATTCATGAGTTTTGGAATAAGGGAATTAAACTTTGAAGGATTTTCTTCTGAATATTTTTTTACTGTTTCTTCTTCCAAATTATCTTGGTTTTTTATTTCCATGTTTATTTCAAGATCATCTGTTTTCAAATCATGAGTATTTTTCAAAACAAAATAAGCTCCATTTTCTAAACAGAAATTTTCAATTTTTTCTATTTTTATATCTGAAGCTTTTTGATTTTCAAGATTTCCTGAAAGTCTTAAAAGAACAATTTTATCTTGAAGATTTCTTTTCTTTAATTCTTCAATTATATTGTCTGTAGCGGTTTGAGTATTTTTTACAACAATGTCTAATGGAATTATCTCTTTTAATTTTAATTCTATTTTTTCGAAAGGATTCCCTAATTCTGTATCTACAATATAAAAACTTCCATTTTCTAATGACTCCAATTCTGAAAAATTATTTGGAAAAATTGGTCCCGGATAAACTAAATTTTTGTATCTGAAATCTACATGAATGTGGCCCAAAGCATAATAGTTTGCTTCTGGAAGTTCTTCTAAATTTACATAATCTATTGGTAAAACTCCTCGGACTTTGTCCAAAGTTGTGTGCAACATTAAAATCTTAAACATTCCTGGCGCTTCATTTAGTTTTAATTTTTTTATATCTTGTACTTCTAAACCAGATTTTTTGCCAGGATAGCCATAAATTGCAATACCTTCATGAGTTGTGGGATTTAAAGAAATTACATCGTCTTTTATTTCGGAATCATGGACATTTTTGCAGAAGCCTGCTTTTTCTAAAACATCTAAAAATGATTTTCCTGAAACCGAGTAATCATGTGATCCTGCAATTATGAATACTGGGATTTTCGCTTCCTTTAATTTTCTAAATTCTGCAAATGTTTCTTTTAAAATTTCTATTGGGGGGTAAGCTGAATCAAATAAATCTCCTGCAATTAACATAAATTCCACTTTGTTTTCTATTGAAATTTCAATTGCTTTTTGGAAAGATTGGAAGTTCAAGTCCTGCATTGGTCCTTGCCTCCATCCTCCAAGATGTATGTCTGCTAAGTGTGCGAATTTTACCATAAAAGAAAAAGAATGGTGGAGTATATAAGAATTATTGAGTATTGTTAGTATAATTATAAAAACAAATCTTTGATTTGACTTAAAAAATTCTTGAGTATTTTCACAATAGTTCTAAGATTTCACAACAAGTTTTATAAACTAATTCATCGAATGAATTGACTCAAACAAAGAAAATGGAAAAAAAAAGATTTATGAGAGATTTGCAGGAAATTTCTAAAGAAAGAAATGATGATATTTTATTAGCTGTGGCTAAAAATGGAAATTTTCATCAAGCGATTGAAGAAATTTCTAATAGAAAAGAAGCAAAAGAAATAGTTGAAGCTGTTTTAAGAAATAAACCTGAAGGTAAAAAAATTTTACAAGGATTAGAACCACATTATGGGACAAAAGGTTTGAGATCTGTTCTAAAACAAACGGGAAAGATTATTGGGGAAGAGGATTTTAATCAAGGTGTAAAAGCATTGGATATCATGAGGCCTTATGCTGGAAAGATTGATATTTGTGGATTGTCAAAAGATATAAAAGAAATTTCTTATGAGGTTAAAGATCTTTCCTTACTTAGAGAAGTTTTTGAAAAATATAAAAATTTGGAAGGAAAAGAAATTATTCTTCAAAGTTTGAAAAATCAAAAAGATGATTTATTTGAAAAATCATATTTGGAGATAATTGAAGGTTGGAAAAGTGACTATGTGCATTCTATTGTTCGGGAATTGCAAACAAAAAAAGGACTTTCACCAACCTTATTTGCGATAAAAGACACTGCTAAAAAAATTCAAAAGAAAGAAGCAATGGAGGATATTGCTTTACTTTCTGAAAGTTTTGACTACAAAGAGCGAGCAGATAAGATGAATGGATTGAGAAAAATAATTTTGTTTAAAGGAGATAAAAATAATTTTCAGAAAATTTTAAAATTGGGAAAATATTCTGATAAGAAATCTATTTATCAGTTAGGAGAAATTTCTGCATGGACCGATAATCAAGAAATTTACAATAATTTAATTGATTTGGCATCTGTAAATGATTTGTCTTATGAATTAGATAGATTAGAAAAAATTGCATATTGGAATAATGCAAAAATATTTGAGAATAGCGTAGATATTTTAAAACATTATTCTGGTAAACCTGAATCTAAAAGAATTATGAAGAAAATCGCTGCAATAAATAACTTTAGTCAAAATGAATTTGTGTCAAAATATATTTCTAAGATGGCAATTAATTATTCTAATAACAAAAATAGAGATAAGTATTTGGCTGAAATTCAAAGGTATGCGGTTAGAGGAGATATTGAATATGTTAAAGATAAATTGATTAAATACAATAAACCTTTAAGACCAGAAAATCTAGAGAATAAATTGAAGAAATTTCTTTCGAGATAAATTTACTCCACAACATTTATAATTACAAAATTCTTTTTGTTTTGAGAGGTTGATTAAGTCAAATTTTGTTTTACAAAATTATCCACTCCCTCTTAAACATAGAAACGGTCGCCCTTCGGGTGTCCTTAATTAAATAAAGCTAAAAAAATTAAGAACATATGAAATATAATATTCTTTTTGGTGGTAAAGCTGGACAGGGCCCAAATATATTAACACATATTTTGGCGAAAACTTTAGCTGAAGAAGGTTACTATGTTTTTTATTATAGAGATTATAGAAGCCTTATACGTGGAGGCCATTCCTTTAATGTTTTAACTTTTTCTGATAAACCTGTTCGTTCACATGAATCCAAATATGATGTGGTTGTTGCGTTGGATGAATTAACAATAGAAACTCACAAAAAAGATTTGAAAAAAACTGGAGTGATTGTTAGTGGAGAGGGCCAAAATATGTATTTTGCTGGAAGAATGTATAAAGCGTTGGGATTAGATTTTAAATTATTAGATAAAAGATTAAAGGAATTGAAAAGATATGAGGCTAATTTGAAAGCTGCAAAAAAAGGTTATTCCGAAGCTGAAAATAATTTTAAAATGAAACAGGCGACTCATGACCCCCTAGATAAATCTAAGGCTCCTAAGAAAACAAAAAGAATTTTTTATTCTGGAAGTGTTGCAGTTTCTGAAGGTGCAATTAAATCTGGAATTGATTGTTATTTTGCTTATCCGATGACTCCTGCTACTGCTGTTCTTGGAGAGCTGGCCCAAAAGCAAAAAGAAAATGGACATTTAGTTTTAGAATTAGAAAATGAAGTTGGAGTTGCTAATGCTGGTGCTGGTTGTGCAATTACTGGTGCTAAAACAATGGTTGGTACTTCTGGAGGAGGTTTTTGTTTGATGACTGAGGCTCTCTCGATGTGTGGGATAGCTAGAATCCCTTTAGTGTTTTATTTGGCTCAAAGAGCTGGACCTGCTTCTGGTGTTGCAACATATAATGCCCAAGGAGATTTGCATTTAGCAAGGCATTCTGGACATGGAGAATTTTCTAGGTTGGTTTTGGCTCCAGGGGACCCTGCTGAAGCAGAGGAAATTACTTCACAAATATTTTATTTAACACAAAAATTTGGTGTTCCTGGAATTTTAATTTCGGATAAACATTTAGCTGAAAGCTATTATACTCTTGAGAAAAAGCCTGTTATTACAAAATCTCCAAAATTAACTAAGTTTGGAAGATATACTTCTTATGAACAAGATCCTATTACTGGAAGTGGAACTGAAGATGCTGAAATTGTTAAAGGAAATGTTGAAGCTCGTAAAAAGAAAGGAGAAATGTTAAGTGATGAATGTGAAAAATTTGAAGGGTACAAAATTTATGGAAAGAAAAATTCTAAGAATTGTATTGTTTTTTGGGGTTCTACGAAGGGTGCTATTTTAGATGCAATTGAAGGCTTGGATGTTTGTGCATTGCAGATTTTGTATATTGAACCTTTTCCTCGGAAAATTGAGAAAATTTTGGAAGGAAAGAAGAAAATTGTATCTGTTGAAAATAATGCAACTGGACAATTGTGTGATGTTATTCGTGAGAAGACTGGAATGAAAATAGAAGATAAAATACTAAGGTATGATGCTCGTCCTTTCTTGTGTGATGAACTTCATGAGGAATTAAAGAGGAGGTTTGGGTTGAGATGAAAAAAGAGGAAAGAATTAAATTAGAAATAAATAAATTAGAAAAAGAAAGAAATGAACATTTAATTTATTTCATAGGACTTTTTGCAGCATTTATTTCAGCTTCGATACCAATATTAATTAAATTAACAGGTAAATTACAAATTTTTGTTGGGGCATGGATAATATTGATTATATCTTTACTTTCAATTGTATACATATTATGGAAAAATAAATTACAAAAAAGAATTGATCAATTATATTTAGAATTGGGTGTCCCTTATGAATTAACTAAACAAGAGGCAACCAAAAAATGAATAAAAAAGTTTACATAATACATGGTTGGGGAATGGATTCGGATATGCCTTGGATTAGATGGTTGGAGGCGGAACTTCCTAAGCATGGTTATGAAGTAGTTGCATTTGATATGCCTAATACTGATGAGCCTACTATCGAGGAATGGGTGGGTTATTTGAAAGAAAATGCTCCGGAAATTAATGATAATACTTTTTTTGTGGGGCATAGTATTGGTTGTCAAACAATAATGAGATTTTTGGAAAAGAGCCACAAACATTTGAGAGTTGGAGGATGTGTCTTTGTTGCTCCTTGGATTGATTTAATTGGATTGGGAAGTGAGGAATTGAAAATTGCTCACCCTTGGATTCATAACAAGATTGATTTTGAAAGAGTTAAAGATCATGTCGGTAAAATTACTTGTATTTTTTCAACCAATGACCCTTTCGTTGATGAAAAGGAACAGAAGAAATTTGAGGAAGGATTGGATGCGAAGATAATTATTAAAAAAAATGAAGAACATTTTGAAAATACAGAAAAAATAGAGGAGATATTACATGAGTTAAAATGAAAAAAGCAAAAAAACAATTAGAGACAGGAACTGAGATGACTTGGTGTCCGGGATGTTTTAATTTTCAAATACTTGCTGGTGTGAAAAATTATCTTGCTGGAAGAATAGAAAAAGGAATTAAGAAAAAAGATATGGCAATTGTTTCTGGAATTGGTTGCCAGGGAAAGATTTTCGATTATATTAATTTGAATGGTTTGAATACTTTACATGGTCGTGAACTCCCGACTGCTTTGGGGATAAAAATGGGTAATCCGAATTTGGATGTTTATGCTTTTGTAGGAGATGGTGGATGTTATAATGAAGGTGTGAGTCATTTGATTCATGCAGCTAGAGAAAATGTTGACATGACTTGTATAGTTCATAACAACCAAGTTTTTGCTTTGACTGTGGGTCAACCTACAGGAGTTACAGAACAGGGTTTCACAGATAAAACAACTCCTGAAGGTGTTGTAGTTAAACCCCTAAACCCCTTGAAGTTAGTTTTGAATGCGAATGCTTCTTTTGTTGCAAGAGTTTTTGCTGATGTTAAAGAAGTGGAAAAAATATTGAAAGAAGCAAACAAGCACAAGGGATTCAAATTCATTGAAGTTATTCAACCTTGCATCATTTTTCATCCAAACAAAGGTTATAAAGAAATATTAAAAGAGATTCCAAAAACTCACAATGTTAAAGATTTTGATAAAGCTATGAAATTGGCTTCAGCTTGGGATTATAATAATATCAAAAAAGGCGATAAAATTTATACTGGTGTTTTTTACAAAGAAAAAAGACCTTCAATTGTAGACAAGCATTGGCAATTGAAAGAATTATGTGCTAAGAAAAAAGCTTGGTGTGATAGGTAATTTTGTTTCTTTTTTGCTAAAATTCAAAAATTTTTAATGATTAAAAGAGTAGAGAAATAATTCTAAATAAAAAATGCTTGACCCAGAACAACCAAACTTGTGACAATTGCTGCTGCTAAAGTTGCTCCAACTAATGCTGCTAAATAAAATCTTTTTTTCTCCATGCCAATTACATAACCAGCTATACTTCCAGAATAAATTCCGCTTCCAGGAAAAGGAAGAGAAATGTAAATTGCTAATCCCCATAATCCATATTTTTCAACATAGGGATGAATCTTTTTCTGCATTCTATGCAAGAGGTTCATGTATCTTTTTCCTATTCTAGATTTTTGTAATGATTTGTCAAAAATATAAAGAAAATTTCTTACAAGAAAAGCAAGAGTGAATCCCATTATTATTGCTAAAAAGAAAACAAAAAAAGCGGGAAAACCAAAACCTCTTAGCGTTATTCCAAATGGAAGATTCATTACTCCCGTCAAAATTCCTACTGGAATTGCAAGCCTTATTTCTATAAAAGGTAAGAGCATTATTCCTGCTAAGATTAATATTTCTTTTAACATAAACTATGTGAGGATTTGTTTTTTAATTAGTTTGTGGGAATATATTTCCTATATTTATTTGAAAAATTACTAAAATAAATTTTAGGATTAATATCTAATTATCCGCTGCGCTAGCAATGCATTAATTGTTGGAGCATTTATTAAAAATATAATCATCAGAAAGGTTAAAAAATAATTTGAGATTTATGTGGGCTAACCTAAAGATAATTTCCAAACTTCAAGTTTTTCAAAAAATAATTTTTTTTCACCAACTAATTCTTTTTTATAATTTAACCAATCAATGTTTTTCGTTAATGATGATGTCAAGAGAAAGATTATCCCATTTTCCTTCAAATAATTTTTAGCTTCATGTAAAAATTTATTTATTATCTCTGAGCCAAACTTTCCCCCTGTTGTTATTATTTCTGATTCTTCGTCTTCATTTTTAGTTTTTGGCAAATAAGGAGGATTGAAAATAATTATATCAAATTTTTCATTCACATTTTCAAACAAATTTGATTTAATACAATGAAATCCTAATTTTTGACAGTGTTTAACAGCATCAATATTGATATCAATTCCAAAAATATTTTCTTTTTTTATATCTAATTTTTCTGCTGTTTTTAATTGAATTCCAGAACCAATGCCAATTTCTAAAAAATTTAAATTTGGATTTTCTTTTAATATTGCAGGTATTTCCTTTTCTAAAATTTCTTGTAACAAATAAGAATCTTCCTCTGGAGAATAAATTAAACTCATTTTAACTAAAGAAACTATTGAAGAAATTTACCAATTCATCTTTGAACAAAATAACTGCTGCTAATGCTCCTAATAAAAATAATAAAAGTAAAACTAAAATTATTGTTACAGCTTTACCTTTTGGAGGTTTGGGTTTTTTTGGAAGATCATAATTTGAAACTCTTTGTTTAACTTTGGGTACTCTCTCTTTTTTTACTTTCGGTTTTTCAGGTTCTTCTTTTTCTTTTGGTTCTTCTTTTTTACTTTCAGAAGAAATTGGGGCAGCCATTATTTCTTTTTTCTTTTTCTCTTCTTTTCTCTTTTCCCTTCTCGTTGGCTCTTCTTTCTTTACTATTTCTTCAGGGGATTTTTGCAAATCCACATAAACTCTTGCTGCTTCTTCAATTTCTGTTTTATTATAACCTGCTTGATAAAATGTCATCATTGCATCTTTTAGAGTTGAACCCCGCGCAATTGCAGCTTTAAGTCCTCCTAGAATTTCTTGATTAGGAATACCTTGAGTTTTATTTGGAACAGGTTTTTCCTCTTTTTTTTCCATTAAATATAGAAGAAATAGTTATTTAAAAAATCTTGTTTTAAAGATTTAGAACTTGTCCGTTCTTCACTAAGTGCGAAGTTTCACCTAATTTATAACCCATCTCTTCTGCGACACAAATTAAGTCTTCTTCTTGTTCCCTTGTTCCGTGAGAAGGTATTATTATTTTTGGTTTTACTAAATTTATTAGTTTCTTTTTACTTTCTTTACTACCATGTCCATGAACATGAACATTTTTTTGTAGATTAACTCCAATTTTTTCCAATTTTTGATCCAATTGTTTCCTAGCTTCAATATTCACTTCTGTTGGAATTACCGAAGAAGAAAAAATTAAATTGTCTCCTCTTCTGAATCTGAAAGGTGTTTCTCCTTTTGATACCCTATCAAGAATTGAATTTTCTTCTCCTTGGTGACCTGTACAAACAATCAAATATTTTCCTCTATCAGATTCTACTTTTTTCAAAAATGAGTTTATTTGTCTACGGTATTTCATTATTTTAATTTGATTTTTGAAAGGACAGTTTCCCGCTTTTATTGCGCAATCTACATATTTTGCCATACTTCTTCCTAAAAATACAATTTCTCTTCCGGTATCTTTTGCATGTTTAACAATGTTTGTTAATCTTTCAATATGTGAAGAGAAAGTTGTTACAAAAAAGGCAGATTTTTTATCTTTAACTTTTCCAAAAGCCTCTTTCAACATATTATCTGCATCTTTTTCACTTAAGTTTGATTCTTCTTTTCCTGCATATAATGTATTGATAATTGCGAGTTTAACATTGTTTTCTCCTATTTCTTTTAATCTTGAATAATTAGGTGGGCTCCCCAATGTTGGAGTATCATCAAACTTGTAATCTAAAGCATAGAAAACACTTCCTTCTGGAGTATGAAGTGTTACAAAAGTACAATCTATTGTTGAATGTGTTGTGTGAACAAATTCTACTTTTATTTCATCTGGCACCCCAGGAATTTTGTGTGTTGAATTTGATTTTACTACTTTTACTTTATTTGGCATAATTATTTTTGCATCTTCAACTAATGATTCTAAGACTCTTATTGTGAAAGGTGTTCCATAAATTACTGCATTTGGATACCTATCGATTAAAAATGGTACTCCTGCTACATGATCCAGGTGTGCATGAGAAAGAAAAAGTGCTTTAACCTTATTTGTCCAGCCTAATTCATCTAATTTTCTATCATCAGGTATTCCGCCAACTCTTCTAAGACCTCTTTTTGTATAGCCGATTTTATTTTCTTCTTGTAATTCTATTACTCCCGGTAAATAAAAACCACAATCAAATAAAAAAACATCTTCTCCTACTTTTACTGCAGTCATATTCTTCCCTACCTCTTCAAATCCTCCAACTGTACATATTTCCATAATTAACAAAAATAAAAACAGTTTATATAATTTTGTAAGAATATCTTGAATATGTAATATAATGCAACAAAAAATATAAACTTTGGAATTCTAAATGGGGCATGAAATCAATTGAGGGAAAAATTGGCAAAGAAATTGAAGAAATTAAAAAATTTGATTTTGAACTTAATGAAAAAAGTAATGAAGAGATTGAAAAAAGTTTGGAAAATAATTCTGTTTATTTAATAACAAGGTTGGAGGACAAAAAACCAACTGCTATTTATATAAAATTTAATGGTTTTTCTGAAGTTTTTAATTATAAAAATTTTGAAGAATATTTTCCTAATTTATTCAAATATAGAGAAAGTAGAAAATAATTAGTTAGAAATATAAAGTTATTTTTCTTGATAAATATATGAAAAGTTTAATTCCGTCGCATAAAGAAAAAAAGAGATATTTGTTGTTGAAAGGCAAAGATTTGAAAAAAAATGTTAATTTAGCAATTAAAGATTTTGTGGGTAATTTGGGTCTGGCTGAAGCTTCTCCAACTTTTATTAAAAAAAATATTTTATCTATTAATAGGAAGAGTTTATACAAGGTTCGTGCTAGTTTTGTATTGTGGGAAGAAAGAATTGAGATTATAAGAGTAAGTGGAACTTTGAAGGGTTTGGAAAAATAACTCCAAAAACCTTTTAAATCTGAGCCAGCTAATTTTCTTATAGGAGATATAAAATGGATATGCCAGTAGATATACAACACCAACAAATGGGATATGATAGGGCTGCAACTATGTTTAGTCCAGAAGGTCATTTATTGCAAGTTGAATATGCAGAAAAAACTGTAAGGTTAGGTAGTGCTAGTATTGGTGTTGTTTGTTCTGATGGTGTTTTTATTCTTGCTGATAAAAGAAATGAGGATTCATTAATTGTTCCCAGTTCTGCTCAAAAAGTTTATGAAATTGATTCTCACATAATCTCCAGTGTTGCAGGAATTATTAGTGATGCAAGAGTTTTGGTGGACAAAGCCCAAGTTTTAGCGCAACAACATAGGATTACTTATGATTCTCCAATTGAACCAGAAGTTGTGATTAAAGAAATAGCAAATGTTAAACAACAATTTACACAATATGGTGGAGCTAGACCTTTTGGAGTTTCTTTGATGGTTGCTGGAACTCAAGATGGAAAAGGAAGACTGTATACAAGTGATATTACTGGAAATTATTTTGAATATTACACAAATTCTATAGGAGAAAATGATTTGAAAATTAAAGAAAAGTTAAGAGAAAAATACAAACCAACATTGGATTTGAAAAAAGGAATTAAATTAGCTTTGAATATCATGAAAGAAGTTCAAGGAGATAAATTTAATTTGGAAAGATTTGAAGTTGCATATATTGAAAATAAAACTGAAAAAATAAAAAGACTAGATGGAAAGGAGATTGAAGATTTCAAATGAGCGATAAAAAAGTTGAATTTGCACCAGGACAAACAATTGCTAGAATAACAAAGAATGGAATACATTTTGAAATTCTTGTGAATATGGATGATGCTTTGAAATTTAAGAAAGGAGAAAGCGATTTTTTTGATTTGGTAATTGATAAAATTTTCTTGGATATTCAAAAAGGGAATGTGGCTTCTAATGATGATTTGGAAATTGCTTTCAAAACTACAAATCCTCTAGAAATTGGAAAAAGAATCGTAAAAGAAGGAGAAGTTTTGGTTAATCAAGAACATAGGAGTGAAGAAAGAGAAAAACAAATTAGACAAGTTGTTGATTTTTTAGCTAGAAATGCAATTGATCCTCAAAGTGGAAACCCCATTTCTCCTGAAAGAATAAGGTCTGCTCTGGAAGAGGCACATGTTAATATTAAAAATGTACCAGTTGAAAATCAAATTCAAGATATTTTAGAAAAAATTAGTTCAATCATTCCTATAAAAATTGAAACTAAAAAAGTTAAAGTTCATGTTCCGGCGCTTCAAACTGGAAAAATTTATGGTTTTATTCAACAGTATAAAGAAAAGGAGACTTGGCTGGATGATGGAAGTTTGGAAGTAATTGTAAAGGTTCCTGCCGGATTAATTATGGATTTTTATGATAAGCTTAATTCTATGACACATGGTTCGGCCATAACTGAAGATGTGCAAGAAGAATAAAAAATTAAATACAAATATTTTTAAAGGGTTTTTAACAACAAATTAAGATGGACAGAAAAGTAGTTATTCCAGGAGAAATTATCGTTGAAGGAGATGATTACCTCCCTGGAGATTCAACAGAGAAGAGAGAAGGCAAAATTTTTGCATTAAAATATGGTTTGGCTGAAGAGCAAAATAATCTAATTAAAGTTATTCCTTTATCTGGAGTTTATCATCCAAGAAGAGGAAATGTTATTATTGGGAAAGTTGAAGGAATCAATTCTGCTGGATGGATGGTAGATATTGGTGCTGCTGATTCTGCTTTTTTATCAATGATGGAAGTTCCAAGATTTGTTAACAAAGATGCAATGGAAGAAGTTTTTGATATTGGGGATATGTTAATTGCTAAAATTTGGACAATTAATAGACGAGGTATTGATTTATCTGTTAAATCTAGAGGATTTGGTAAAATTGAAGAAGGTATAGTTTTTGATGTTAACCCCAATAAAGTTCCAAGAATTATTGGAAAAGAAGGGAGTATGATTAAATTAATTAAAGAAAATACAGGTTGTGAAATTACTGTTGGGCAAAATGGAACTGTATTAATTAAAGGTCCAACTATTGATGATGAATTATTTGCTAAAAAAGCAATTATGCATATATGTAATAAATCTTTTATATCGGGATTAACTGAAGAGATAAATAAATGGTTTAAGGAGGAGAAGAAATAAAATGGCAGAATTTAAGAGACCCGACGGCAGAGGCATAAAAGAAATGAGAGAAACTGAAGCGAAAGTAGGAGTAGTTCCTAATGCTGATGGTAGTGCAATGTTTAGAACTGGAAAAACAATTGCAATTGCAGCGGTTTATGGGCCCAAAAAAATGCATCCTCAACATAAACAAGATCCTGCAACAGGGCAAATTAGATGTGAATATAATATGATTAGTTTTTCAGTTGATGATAGGATTAGGCCTGGAAGAAATAGAAGGGCAATGGAAATTTCTGAAATTACTAAATGGGCTTTAGAACCTTCAGTTATTTTGGATAAATATCCTAGTCAGGTTATTGATGTCCACATTAATATTATTCAAGCTGATGCGGGAACTAGATGTGCAGGAATTAATGCTGCTTCATTAGCTTTGGCTCATGCTGGAGTTCCAATGAGAGATTTGGTATCAAGTGTTTCGGTTGGAAAATTGGATAAAACTTTAGTTGTTGATTTGACTAAAGAAGAAGAAGATTTTGAAGAAGGAGAAGGTCCAACAGATATTCCAATTTCTATGACTTCATCTGGAAAAGTTACTCACATGCAATTAGATGGAAAAATTGGAGTTAAACAATTACAAGAATCTGTTGATTTAGCAAAAGAAGCATGTGAAAAGATTCATGAAATTCAAAAGAAAGCATTGAAGGATGCTGTTGATATGGAGGGGAAGAAATAAAAATGGATGAAAATAAATTAGAAAAAAATTTGCATGAAATTAAAAGATTGGATGAACTTCAAGATAAGACTTGGGCAAAAGCAGAACATTCTGCAGACCAAGGAGAACATTTCAAATCAACTATTGAGTATATGCGGGCACTTTATGCACAAAATGATATGAATAAAATATATAATGAAATAATTTTTGAACAAAATCAAGAAATAATTAAATATTTAGAAAAAAACAAAAAATAAAATGGATAAAATAAGAACTACACCAAATGTTACTGGAGATAGAATAAAGAAATATTTGAAAGAAGGGAAAAGATTTGATGGAAGAAAACCTGAAGAATTTAGAGAATTGATTATTGAAAAAGATGTTTCGGTTAAAGCCGAAGGAAGTGTTAGAGTTAAATTGGGTAAAACTGAAGTTATTGTAGGTGTTAAAATGGCTCCGGGAGAACCTTATCCAGATAGCCCTTCTAGTGGAAATTTAATGGTTACTGCTGAAATGTTGCCTTTGAGTTCACCAAGATTTGAATCTGGCCCTCCAAAAATTGAAGCAATTGAATGGGCAAGAGTTACTGATAGAGGAATTAGAGAATCTGGATTTGTTGATTTTGATAAATTATGTATCAAAGAGGGTGAAAAAGTTTGGACAGTTTTTGTTGATATTTATTCTATAAATGATGATGGTAATTTGATGGATGCCGCAACTATTGGGGCAATTGCTGCAATGAAAATTGCGAAAGTTCCAAAATATGATTTAGAGGGAGATAAAGTTCTTTATGACGAACCTACTGATGAAGGTTTACCTTTGACTAATCATGTTCCCGTTGCTGTTACAGTTCACAAGATTGGAGATTCACTGATTGTTGATCCCACAAAAGAAGAAGAAGACATGAGTGAAACTAGAGTTACTATTGGGTCTTCAAAAGGAACAATATCTTCATTGCAAAAAAGTGATAGTGCTGCATTAGAAATTGAAGAAATAAAAAAAGTTTTTGAAATTTCGGCAAAGGTTAGTGAAGAAATTGACGCCAAAATTAATGAAGCATTGAAATAAACGAAACCTTTAAAAGAGGAAACCCTTAATTATAATTGAAATGGAATCAAGAAATTTTACTAAATATGAAAGAGCAAGAATTTTAGGTGCAAGAGCTCTTCAAATTGCAATGAATGCTCCATTATTGATAAAAATTTCTTCAGATGACTTAGAAAAAATTAATTTTGATGCATTAAAAATTGCAGAAATTGAATTTAATTCTGATGTTTTACCTATTTCGATTAAACAGCCAATGCCTCAAATGAAAACGGGAGAATTGAAAAGAGCCAAAACTCCAAAAATCAAAGATAGTGCCAAAGAAGATAAAGAAGAAGAAATAGAAAAAGAAATTATTGAAGAAGGTGAAATTATGAAACTTGCTAATCCTGAAGAAGAGGAAGATGAAGAAGATTCTGATGATTGAATTTTAGTATAGATTTATTTTTATAGTGCCACATGTATTTAATAGGATGGGTAAAAGTTTCCAAAAAATTGCTGAAGATAAAGCAAATATATTTTTTAAAAAAATTACTTCTGAATTTGAAATACCACTGGATAAATATCCAAAAATATTCTATATAAAAAGAGATACGAAGTTTGAAGATATAAAGTTAAAAAATAAAAACTTAGAAGATTTTGAATATGTTAAGAACACTAGGAGAGCGACTTGTAATCCCAAAAATCTTGCTATTTTTACAGGAAATCTTTATAATTATGTTATTGCCGAAGAAGTAGGGCATTACATACATTTTTCTCATGCAAAATTTGAAAATAAAACTTCGATTGGAGATTTTTATTTTGGGGCTTTTGCAGAAATGTTGGGATTTTTTTCCTCAAAATTAATTAATTCAAAAAGAAAAAATGAATTTAGAACCAAAAAAAATCCTCTTAATGAAATCCAAGAAATTAATAATCTTTTTGAATATATTCATGAAAATAGAAAAGAAAATATTTGTTTTAATGAAAATTTAATCTATATTAATGGATATTCTTTAGGAGAAAAAATGTTTGAAAAGTATGTTAAAGGAAAAATTCCAAAAAAAGAGATTTATGAAGCATTTACAACCCTTCTTGATAGTGAAGTTGAAGCCATATATCAATTTTATAAATGGAAAAATAAATTATTAAAATGAATAACTCAAAAAAATTAGAAAAAAGGACATTAGAAATTTTGTTTGAATTGGAAGATGAGTTGAATATAGAACTTAAAGAAATACCTGAGATTTATTATGTTGGAAAAAATTTTAATTTTGATTATGTGGGAATGACGAAAGAATATATGGTCCACATTAAAAAAATAAGAAAAAATAAAGAGGGTTTCACTTTTTATCCTCCTGGAATAATTTTTATGGCAGATTTAGAAGATTACAAAATTGCTGAAGAAGCAGGACATTATATTCATTTTAATCATGTTAAATACAAAGGTAAAACTTTAGAAGAATGGTTTTGTTTTAAATCTTTAACTGAAATGGTAGGATATTTTGCTTCAAAATTAATTGATTCTTCTAGAAAAAATCAATTTTCAGAAATAAAAGATTTTCTTCCAAAAGACGGGGATGTTGAAAAATTTATTTATGGATTAAAAAAAATATCCAATAGAAATAATAAAGAATTTGAGAATGGAGCACATATTCAAGGATATACAATGGGAGAAAAGATGTTCAATAAATATATTTCTGGGCAATTAAAAAAATCTAGTATAAGAAAAATAATCACCAATCCTTTAAATAAAAAAAATTCTTGTTTGCATGAATTTTATAAGTGGAAATATGAAGTTCTAAAATAACATTCCAAACTTTTATTAATAGATTATTCTTTTTTTGAATATGATTATTAAGAGTGTGAAAGGAAAAAAAATTAAGGATTCTAGAGGTGATTTTACTATTGAGGTTTCTATCGATACTGATGTTGGAAAATTTAAAGCTTCTGCTCCTAATGGAAAATCAAAGGGAAAATATGAATCGAAATCTTATAAGAAAGATATTGAAGGAGATATTGAAAATTTAGAAAAAATTTCTGATTATTTTTCTGAGGAACATTTGGAAAAATTTGATGATCTGAGGAGAATTGAAGATGTTACTAAAGGTCACATTGGAGCAAACACGCTTTTTGCATTTGAATCAGCTGCATTGAAAGCTATTAGTAAAGAACAAAAGAAAGAAATCTGGGAAATTGTTAATCCCAATGCTAATGTGATTCCGAGATTGGTTGGAAATTGTATTGGGGGAGGATTGCACTCAAAATTAGTTGGAGGGAAAAGGCCAGATTTTCAGGAGTTTCTTTTAATTCCGAGAGAAAATTCTGCAATTAAAGGGTTTGACCATAATAAAAAATCTAAAGAAAAAGCAAAAGATATTTTGAAAAAAAGAGATTCTAAATTTAAAGAAGGAAAAAATGATGAAAATGCTTGGATGACTTCTTTAAATGAAAAACAAGTTTTGGATGTTTTGAATCAAGTTGATTTGCCTTTGGGATTGGATATTGCAGCTTCAGGATTTTGTAAGAGGAAAAAATATCATTACAAAAATCCTCCTTTGGACAGAACTGCTGAAGAACAATTAATGTATGTTTCTAACTTGATTAAAAACTATCCTTTGATTTATATCGAGGATCCTTTTGATGAAGAGGATTTTGAAAGCCATAAAAAGCTTTTAGAAAAAAATCCAAATGTTATGATTGTGGGAGATGATTTGACAGTTACAAATTACAAAAGACTTTCTAAAGCTATTGAAATGAAAGCTATCAATGCTTTAATTATGAAGCCCAATCAAAATGGTTCTTTAATGGATGTTAAAAGAGTTGCTGAATTGGCAAAGAAAAACAATATCAAAATGATTTTTTCTCATAGGAGTGGAGAAACGATGGAAAACATTTTGGCTGATTTGGCTTTTGGTTTCGAAGCTGATTTCATAAAATGTGGAATTACTGGTGACGTTCGTGAAGTTAAGATTAAAAGATTAATTGAGATTGAGAAAAGTTTG
>CAYSCL010000004.1:18636-35197 GCA_964429545.1 Candidatus Woesearchaeota archaeon | reverse complement strand
GGCTTCGTAGCTCAGCCTGGCAGAGCACTTGACTTTTAATCAAGGTGTCGCGGGTTCAAATCCCGTCGAGGCCATAACATTTTCCGATTAATTCGGAAATTCGCAAAAAATACAAAAAATCCCTAAGGCGAAACATTTATAAACTGATTTTTTATCAGTTTTGTATTGCATAATGGTTAGGGACTGGTATGCAACATTGAACTTAAACACCGACGGTAAACAAAAAGATGCACATTCTACAACCAAAACACATAAAATTGAGCGAAAAAGAAGCTGAAGAAATCTTAGCTAAATTAAATATCTCAAAAGTTCAATTACCAAAAATAATTTCTAGTGATTCTGCATTACCAGAAGATTGTATTCCCGGAGATGTTATTAAAATAGAACGAAAGGAGGATGATGGGGTTGTTATCTATTATAGAGTTGTTGTAAAATGATTAACGAAAATAAACATTTAATTGTAAAAAAATATCTTGAAGATCATTCTTTAGTTGAATCTAATGTTACTTCTTTTAATGAATTTATAGAACATAGAATGCAAGAAATTGTTGATGAAATTTCTGGTTCTTTAGAACAAGACGAAGAAGAGTTTGAGATTAAATTAGGTAAAATTGAAGTTGGAAAACCAATTATTACTGAAGCAGATGGCAGTGCTAATAGAATCATGCCTTATGAAGCTAGAATTAGAAATTTAACTTATGCTGCCCCAGTTCATTTAGAATTAACTGTAAAGAAAGATGGTCAAGTTGATTCTGAAGTTGTTGAAATTGGAAAGATACCTGTAATGGTTAAATCTGCTGCATGTAATACTAAAAATTTATCAAAAGAGGAATTGGCAGACAATTATCATGATCCTTTGGATGCTGGAGGATACTTTATCATTAAAGGAAATGAAAGAGTAATGGTGATGGCTGAAGATTTGGCTGAAAATCAACCATTCATCGAAGAAAATGCCAAAAAAGAATTAGTTTTAAAATTATTCTCATTGAAAGGAACTTATAGAATTCCTACAACAATCATGGAAAATAAAGAAGGGTTGTTCGAAACCTCTTTTTCAAGATTTAAAGATTTACCTTCAATTGTTTTATTGAAAGCATTAGGTTTGACAAAAGAATCGGATATTGCTAAATATATTGGTAAAGAAAGAGATAATGTTATTGTTAATTTATATGAATTTGTTAATTTGGCAACTGTTGAAGATGCTATGATGTATATTGCTGAAAAAACTAATTTGCAAGGAACTAAAAAAGAAATTTTAGATAGAGTTAAACAAAGAATTGATTCTTATTTATTTCCGCATATTGGACAAGACAAAGGCGATAGAATGAAAAAAGCAATTACTTTGTGTAAATTAATAAAACAATATTTGATTGCAAAAGAAAATCCGAAAGTTAGAACAGATAAAGATCATTATGCTAATAAGAGAGTTAGATTGTCTGGAGATTTGTTAGCTACTTTATTCAGAGTAAATTTAGGTATTTTGATTAGAGATTTACAATATTCATTACAAAAATCTTCTAAAAGAAAGAAATTTTTCTCAATCAAAGTTCTAGCCAAATCTACTTTGTTTTCTCATAGAATAGAATCTTCTATTGCTACTGGTTCATGGACTGGAGAAAGAAGTGGTGTTACTCAAAATATGGATAAAACTAATTATTTATCTACAATTTCTCAATTGCAAAGAGTTTCTAGTATGCTTGAATCAGGTCAAGAAAACTTTAAAGCTAGAACATTACATCCAACTCACTTTGGTAGGTTTTGCCCAATTGAAACTCCTGAAGGTACTGAAATTGGTTTAAGGAAAAATTTAGCTCTATTATCAAAAGTTTCTACAAGAGTTGACATTGATGAAGAAAAATTCTTAAAAGATTTGGAAAATTTGGGCCTTGATAAAGAAGGTATTGAAGGCATGGAGGTTTTCTTTAATGGTAATTATATTGGAAATGTTGTTGATGCTGATTCTTTTTTTAAAGAAATAAAAGAAATGAGAAGAAAAGAAGAATTGCCAATGCAGATGAGTTTTAGCAAAAATGAGGGATTACAAACAATTAATATTTCTACAGAACCGGGAAGGGTATTAAGACCTTTGGTGATTGTAGAGAATGGTTCTTCAAGAATGTCTAATGAAATTTTAATTCAATTAGAACAAAATGAATTGAAATGGGAAGATTTAATTAGAAAAGGTATAATTGAATATCTTGATGCTTCTGAAGAGGAAGGTTCATTGATTGCGGTTTATGAAGAAGAATTAACTCCAGACCACACACATTTAGAATTAGATAGTATTTCATTTTTGGGTGCAGTTACAAGTCTTGTTCCTTATGGAAATCATGATCAGTCATCAAGACTTAACCGTGGTTCCAAAACTCAGAAACAAGCTTTAGGATTATATGCTGCTAATTATTTATGTAGATTGGATACAGATGTTTCTATTTTGCAATATCCTCAAAAACCATTGGTTAGAAGTTTTGTTTATGATACTCTTAAAACATATCCTGCGGGTCAAAATTTGACTGTAGCAATCATGACTTATGAAGGTTATAATATGGAAGATGCTTTAGTTTTTAATAAAGGTAGTTTGGATAGAGGAGTAGGTAGATCTTTTTACTTTAGACCTTATTCTGCAGTTGAAATGAATTATGCAGGTGGATTAAAAGATGAAATCCAAATTCCAGAAAAAGATACTTCTGGTTATAAAATGGAATCTTTATATGAATTATTAGAAGATGATGGTATTATTTATCCTGAAGCAGATATTAATGAGGGGCAAGTTTTAATTGGTAAAACTTCTCCTCCTAAATTTTTATCAGAAGCTAGAGAAATTTCTGTTAGAACTAAAAAAGAATCTAGCGTTACTTTGAGACAAGAAGAAAAAGGAATTGTTGAATCTGTATTTATTACTATTGACAGCGAAGGAAACAAAATTGTTCAAGCTAAAACAAGAGATCAAAGAATTCCTGAACTTGGTGATAAATATGCGACTTCTCATGGTCAGAAAGGAGTTATTGGAATGATTGCTCCAGAAGAAGATATTCCTTTTACAGCTTCAGGAATTAAACCAGATGTTATGTTTAATCCCCATGGTTTACCTAGTCGTATGACAGTTGGTTATTTATTGGAATTATTGGCTGGGAAATTAGCTTCGGTTAGAGGAGAAGTTGTTGATGGTACTTCTTTCTCGGGTGAAAGTAAAAAAGAACTTGAAGATCAATTAAGAAATCTTGGATTTAGATTTGATGGAAAAGAAACAATGTATAATGGTATTAATGGTAAAAAAATGGAATCAAGAATTTTTGTTGGTAATTTATATTATTTGAAACTTAAATATATGGTTGGAAACAAAATGCACGGTAGAGCTTCAGGTAAAGTTGCATTGCTTACTAGACAACCTATTGAAGGTCGTGCTCGTGGTGGTGCTTTGAGACTTGGTGAAATGGAACAACAAGCATTAGTTGCCCATGGTGCATCATTGTTATTGAAAGAAAGATATGATTCAGATAAAGTTGTATTGCCGATTTGTTCTAAATGTGGAACAATTGCAATAGAAGACAATATAAGGAATAAAGTTATTTGTCCTGCATGCAATTCTGAAGAAGTTGAACCTGTTGAAGTTTCATACGCTTTCAAACTATTAGTTGAAGAATTACAAGGACTACATATAAATACTGGATTTGAATTAAAAAATAAATATGAATAAAATGAAAAAACAAATAAGTAAAAAGATTGGAGTGATTAAGTTTTCATTACTTAGTCCTGAACAGATCAAGAAAATATCAGTTGCTAAAATTGTAACGCCAGAACTTTATGATATCGACGGATATCCAGTTGATGGAGGTTTAATGGATTTAAGACTTGGTGCAATTGATCCCGGAGTTAGATGTAGAACTTGTGGTGGAAGAATAAAAGAATGTTTAGGCCATCCTGGTTCAATTGATTTGGCTAAGACCGTTATTCATTTGAAATATGTTCCATTAATTGAATTAGCATTAAGATCTTTTTGCCACGATTGTGGTAAATTAATGTTAACAGATAAAGATTGTGAAAAATATACTCCAAGTCAAAGGGCAAAAAAAGCAAAGGATCAAAAAAAATGTCCTCATTGTCAAGCTTCTCAAGAAAAAGTTAAATTGGACAAACCCACTAATTTTTACAAAGGAAGAACAAGAATTTTCCCAACACAAATTAGAGAACATTTAATTAAAATTCCTGATTCAGAATTAAAAAAGATTGGAGTTAATCCAACTACTTGTCGACCTGAATGGGCAATTCTTACTTCATTATTGGTTCCCCCAGTAACTGTAAGACCTTCAATTATTTTAGAATCTGGAGAAAGAAGTGAAGATGATTTAACTCACAAACTTTCAGATATTATCAGAGCTAATCAAAGACTTTGGGAAAATTTGAATGCTGGTGCACCAGAAGTTATTATCGAAGATTTATGGGATTTATTACAATATCATATTACAACTTTCTTTGATAACTCAGTTGCGAGAGTTCCTCCTGCAAGACATAGATCAGGACAACCTTTGAAAACAATTGAAGAAAGAATTAAAGGTAAAGAAGGTAGAATTAGAAAGAATATTGCAGGTAAAAGGGTTAATTATTCTGGTAGAACTGTTGTGAGTCCAGATCCTAATTTAAGAATTAACGAAGTTGGTATACCTTTTGAAATTGCAAAAGTTGTTACAGTTGCAGAAGATGTTAATGATTTAAATAAAGAAAAATTAGCAAAATTAATTAGAAATGGTGAAACTTGGCCTGGAGCAAATTATATTTTGAGACCAGATGGAAGAAAGAAAAAAGTTACAAAAGAATTAATGGAAGAAATTATTGAAGAAATAAAACCAGGATACAAAGTTGAAAGACATTTACAAAATGGAGATGTTGTTTTATTCAACCGTCATCCTTCTCTTCATAGGGCTTCTTTGATGGCTCACTTTGTAAGAGTCTTGCCTGGAAGAACTTTCCGTATGCACCCTGCTGCAGCTGCTCCATATAATGCGGATTATGATGGGGATGAAATGAATATTCACTCGCCTCAAACTGAGGAAGCTAGAGCTGAAGCTAGAGAACTTTTGGATGTTAAACAAAATTTAATTTCTCCGAAGAACAATACCAACTTAATTGGATGTATAAAAGATGTTAATACTGGAAATTATTTATTGGGTAAGGCTGAATTCACAAAAGAAGATGCAAACCAATTGTTATTTAATTCTGGAGTAAATGAAGAAGTTAAGAAAAAAACAATTTCTGGTTCTGAATTATTTTCAATGATTTTGCCAAAAATAGATTTTGTAAATAAATCTATTGAAATTAAAGATGGAAAAATTATTTCAGGAAATATTGACAAAACTACTTTTGCAGAAGAAGATGGAGAATTAGTAAAAATTATAGATGCTAAATGTGGAAGAACTGAAGCTTTCAATGCAATCAGAAATGCATTTAGTTTAGGGAAAAATTATTTATCAAATAGAGGAATTACAGCCTCTGTTGAAGACTTTGACCTTGATGAAAAATTAATTAATGAAGGTGAAAAAATTATCAATTCAGCAGAGAAAAAAGCTGAAGAGACAATTCAATCTTATAGAGATGGAACAATGGAATTAATTCCCGGTAAAAGTGCAGAAGAATCAAGAGAAATTCATTTGCTTAAATTATTGAATGAAGTTAGAACAAAAATTGGTTCAATTGTTAAAGAAGATTTCCCAGAAGAAAATCCTGTTAGTAGCATGATGAAATCTGGTGGTGGAGGAAATATCCTTAATATTACTCAGATGGCTTCTTGTGTAGGTCAACAGGCTTTTGCAGGTGGAAGAGTTGATATTGGTTATACTGAAAGAACACTCCCATTTTTCAAAAAAGGAGATTTATCACCTGTTTCTAGGGGTTTCATTAAAAGTTCATTTATTAAAGGTTTGAGACCAGATGAATTTTTCTTCCAGGCAATTACTGGTAGAGATTCATTAATGGATACTGCATTGAGAACGCCTAAATCAGGTTACCTATATAGAAGATTAGCTAATGCATTCCAAGATATCAGAGTTGAATATGATAAAACAGTTAGAGATAGTTCTAATAGTATTATTCAATTTAGATATGGTGATGACGGAATCGATGTTTCTAAAGCACACACTGGAGGAGAAGTTTCTCCTGGTGAAGCAATTGGTTTAGTTACAGCTCAATCTTTCGGTGAAGCTTCAACACAAATGGTTTTGAATACTTTCCACATGGCCGGTGTTGCAGAAATGCAGGTTACAACTGGTTTGCCTAGAATTATTGAAATTTTTGATGCAAGAAAGAAACCTTCTTCTCCGAAAATGGAAATTTATTTAGATAAAGAATATAATAATGAGGAGCAAGCAAAGATTTTAGCAGAAAAAATTAAAGAAGTTAAATTAAAAGAAATTTCTTCTGAAGTTAATTTAGATTTTGGAAGTAAAAAGATTCAAATTATCCTTGATAAAAATGGTTTGAAAAGAACACATATGACTACTAAAAAGGCAGTTGAAAAATTAAATGATTTAGGTTTTGAAGTTAAAGAAGAATCTAATGCCATTATCCTTGATGCATCGAGTTATGAATTTAAAGAAATTTATAGATTAAAAGAAAAATTGAAAAACACAATTATTTCAGGTGTTAAAGGAGTTGAACAAATATTGATTGTTAAGAGAGGAAGGGATTTTGTTATTATCACTCTTGGAACAAACCTTAAAGAAATGATTAAGTTCAAAGAAATTGATAAATCTAAGATTGTTTCAAATGATCTTCATGAAATGGCAGGTATATTTGGTATTGAAGCTGCAAGACAATTAATTATTAATGAAATTAAAGAAGTGATTAATTCTCAAGGTCTTGACATCAATGAAAGACACTTGAAATTAGCTGCTGATGCTATGACTAATACTGGAGACGTTAAAGGTGTTACTAGAATGGGAATTATTGCTCAGAAAGCTTCTATATTGGCTAGAGCAACGTTTGAAACTCCAACAAAGCAATTTGTAAACGCAATTATTAAGGGTCACACAGATAAACTTGAAAGTGTTATAGAAAATATTATTTTGAATCAACCTGTTCCTGTTGGTACAGGTCTTCCAGGATTAGCAGTGAATGTTGTCGGTAAATTGACAAAGGAAGAAAGTCAAAAGAAAACAGCAGATTCAAAAGTTGTTGAAGAAAGTAATCAATGATTCTAAAATAACAATTTTTATAAACAAAGTCAATATAATTGATTAATAGAAGATGGAAAGCACAATAAACATGCAAGATTTGAGACATTTGAATTTATTCTCTAAAATAACTAGAATAAGAACTAGATATTGTTTTGATTATAATAACATGTTGATGTTTTGTGTTCCAAAATCTAAAATTTCTCAGGCTCTTGGAAAGAACGGAGAAAATTTAAGAAAAATTTCTAATATTGTTAAGAAAAGAATAAGAGTTTTGGCTCAACCTCGGGGGGTTGAAGATGCTGAAGCTTTTATCAAAGCTATCGTTAGTCCAGTTACATTTAATGGGATTGAAATAAAAGATAATGAAATTATTCTTAACGCTGGTTCTCAAAGTAAAGCCGCACTTCTTGGAAGAAATAAAAGAAGGTTGGCAGAAATGCAAAAAATTGTTAAAGAATTCTTTGGAATGGATTATAAAATTATTTAATTAATTCAATGTGCAAATACAGGATTGGGCCCGACGGTAAATTTGTTTGAAAATATCTTAAAAAATTATTTAGAAATTGTTTTGTAAGCAAATAATAGCAAGCTTTAAAAACTAATTTTCTTAACAATAACTATATTGATATTAAAATGGGACTAAAAAACGCATTTAAAAAAACGAAGGACAGAAAAAAGTTCAAGTGGAAAGATAGAAAGTTTAAAGTTCAGAAGTTGGACCTTTATGCAAAATCTGATCCATTAGAGGGTGCCAATCAAGCTAAAGGAATTGTTATTTCTAAATTTCAAAAAGAAGCTAAACAACCAAATTCTGCAATGAGAAAATGTTGTAAAGTTCAATTAACAAAAAACAATAAGCAAGTATCTACTTTTATCCCAGGTAATTTGGCTCAAAAATTTATTGATGAACACGACGAGGTTATGATTGAAAGAATTGGTGGTAAACAAGGAAGAAGTAAAGGTGATATTCCTGGAGTAAGATATAAAATTATTAAAGTAAATGATCAACCGTTGCACAGATTGGTTTCGGGTAAGATTCAGAAAGGTAGAAGATAATGGAAAATTTTAAGATATTTGATAAATGGGATATTTCTGAAATTGAAGTTAAAGATCCAGGTTTAAAATCTGCGATTAATTTAGAACCTAGATTAGCTTTGAAAACCCATGGTAGAAATGTTGTTAAATTCGGTCAAACTAAAGTTAATATTGTTGAAAGATTAATGAATAAATTATCTATTGCTGGACACAGAGGTAAAAAACATAAAATTGAAGTTGGACATTCAACTGGAAAATATTCTAAAAATATGAAAATCGTTATTGAAGCTTTGGAAACTATTGAAAAAAGAAAAAATGAAAATCCTGTTCAAGTTTTTGTTAGAGCTATTGAAAATGCTTCACCAAAAGATGAAGTTACAATGATTGAGTATGGTGGTGCTAGATATCCTCAAGCCGTCGATGTTTCTCCAATTAGAAGGGTTAATTTATCTTTGAAGTGGATGGTCCATGGTGCAAGTGATAAAGCTTTTGGTAAAAAGAAAAAATTATCTCAAGCTTTGGCAGAAGAAATAATTTTAGCTTCTGAAGAAAATGGTGAAAGTTTAGCTTTGAAAAAGAAGAAAGAAACTGAAGCTCAGGCTGACAGTGCTCGGTAATTTTGTCGAATAATAATTTTAAAATATATTTTTTATAATAAGTATTTTAGAAATTATTCTATCTTTGTATTTCAAAAATATAAATAATTATTTCAATAAAATTTCTTCAGAATAAAAACATTTTTAAACTAATTTTTGTAAGATTTATTCATGGTTGAAATTACAGAATTAATGAAGAAGCAAGATCATATTAGAAATATTGCAATTGCTGCACATATTGATCACGGTAAGACTACTTTTTCAGATAATTTACTTGCTGGTGCTGGAATGCTTAGTTCTGAAACTGCAGGTAAACAAAGAGCATTAGATTTTCACGAAGATGAAGCTTCAAGAGGTATTACAATTGATTCGGCTTCTGTTTCTATGATTCATACTTACAAAGGAGAAAAATATTTAATTAATTTGATTGATACACCTGGGCATGTTGATTTTGGAGGAGATGTGACTAGAGCAATGAGGGCTGTTGACGGGTGTGTTATTTTATCTTGTGCCGTTGAAGGTGTTATGCCTCAAACTGAAACTGTTGTTAGACAAGCTTTGAAAGAATTAGTTAAGCCAGTATTATTCATAAATAAAGTTGATAGATTAATCAAAGAAGTTAAGTTGACTCCGGAAGCTATGCAACAAAAGTTCATTTCTATAATTGACCACGTTAATGAGTTAATTCAAAAAATTGCTCCTGAAGGATATAAGGAAAAATGGAAGGTTGGCGTTGGTGAAGGGACTGTTGCATTCGGTTCTGCTTTTCACAACTGGGCATTGAGTGTTCCTTATATGAAACAACATGGAATTACTTTCAAAGATATTATCGATGCTTATGAAACAGATAATCATAAAGAATTAGCTAAAAAAGCACCACTTCACGAAGTTGTTTTGGATATGACAATTGCACATCACCCTGATCCTGTTCAAGCACAATTATATAGAATTCCAAGAATATGGCACGGAGATACAAATGTTGAACCTGGAAAATCAATAAAAGAATGTAATCCAGATGGAGAAGTTGCTTTTGTTCCAATTAAAATTACTGTTGATAAACATGCTGGAGAAGTTGCAGCTGGAAGATTATTCTCGGGAACATTAAAACAAGGTGATGAAGTTTACATGGTAAATTCTAAACAAAAAACAAGAATCCAACAAGTTTCTGTTTACAAGGGCGCTCAAAGAATTTTATGTGATAAAGCTGTTTCAGGAAATATTGTTGGAGTTGTAGGATTGAGGGATGTTGTTGCAGGTGAAACTGTTGCTACAAGAGATATTGAGCCTTTTGAAGCGATTACGCATTTATTTGAACCTGTTGTTACAAAATCTATCGAAGCTACTAAAGCTGCAGACTTGCCTAAACTTGTAGAAATTTTAAGACAAGTAGGTAAAGAAGACCCTTCACTAAAAATTACAATCAATGAACAAACTGGAGAATCTTTAATTTCAGGGATGGGTGAATTGCATTTGGAAATTATTGAAAATAGAATTAAAACTGAAAAAGGTTTGGAAGTTAAAACTTCTCCTCCAATAATTGTTTATAGAGAATCGGTTACAAAATCTTCTGAAGTTGCTGAAGGTAGAAGTCCTAACAAACACAATGGTTTCTTTATTAAAGTTGAACCTTTGGAAGAAGAACTTTACAACAAGATTCAATCTGGGGATTTGAGAGAAGGAAGAATTAAGAAAAAAGATGAATCTGTAACTGAGTGTTTATCTTCAATGGGTTGGAGTGCAGATGAAATTAGAAATGTTAAAGATATTTACAAAGGAAATATGTTTTTAGATGAAACTCGTGGTGAAGTTCACATCGGGGAAGTTATTGAAATGATTATGGATGCTTTTGAAATGGTTATGGATGAAGGTCCTTTAGCTAGGGATCCTTGTATGAAGATGAAGGTTACTTTAGTTGATATTAAATTACACGAAGATGCTATCCACAGAGGTCCTGCACAAGTTTATCCTGCAGTTAGAGATGGTATTAAAGGAGCCATGAAAACAGCTAACCCTTCAATTTTAGAACCATTACAAGTTCATGTTATCGACATGCCTGGAGAATATATGGGTGCTGTTACTAAATTGGTTGGATCTAAGAGAGGTCAAATGCTTGATATGAAACAAGAAGGAGAAACTGCTGAAATTAAATCTAAGATTCCAGTTGCTGAAATGATTGGTTGGTCAAATGATTTGAGATCTACTACTGAAGGTAAAGGTACATCATCAATTTTGGACCAGACTTTCGAAAAGGTTCCTCAAACATTACAAGATAATATTATTAAGAGTATTAGAGATAGGAAGGGTCTTGCTGAGAACCAATAATCAAATATTATCATATGCTCGCCGAAACAATCTTTTTCTGAAACTATTTTTTTACCACATAAATAATTAAAAAGTATTGATTGCTGAGAATTTTATGAGTGATATTATAGGTAATGAAAAAATTAAAAGAAGTATTCATAAAATTAGAGATTTAGAAAAAAAATTTGCAGAAAATGACTCTATTTATTTTGCTGAAAATATTTTAAATAATTTATTTGAACTTTCAAAAATGAAAAATAGTTATGATATGCAATCAGATCGAAAGGTGATTGAAAATGATATTTCAAAATATCAAGAATATATTTTTGAGTGTGATTATCGATTATGATTAATAAAAGGAGTTTTTTATGAATATCGAAGATGAATTAAGTTTTAAAGCACTGGCATTAACTATTTTAATTCCAATTATTGGAGGGATTGGTTTTTATATTGGAAGAAGTATTGATTCTGGAGAATGGCATTTAAAAAAACAAAAGGCTATTTATTATGAATTTAATAAAATTCAAGATAATCAAAAACCAAATAAAAAAATTTATTTTGATTGGGCTAGTGAAGCATTAAGTTTAGATCCTACAAAAAATTACAATTATTATTTTTCGGCTATACGAAACAAAATTGGAAAATCCAATGTGGACCAACCTCTATTTATTGACGATTTTAAAAAATATATAGGCCAACAAAAAACTCAATGAATTTTTTATAGGACAAGTTTTATAAACCTAATTTTTATTAGTTTATTCATGGCAGTTTGGGCTGTAAGTCTTTAATCTGTCATATTTATAGGAGAGAGCTATAAAGGAGGATAATCAAATGGCAAAAGAAAAACCAAACATGAACGTTGTGTTCGTTGGACACGTCGATGCAGGAAAATCTACTTGTGTAGGTAGAATGATGTTCGATGGTGGTGCAGTTCCTGAACAGCAAATGAAAAAGCTTAGAGAAGAAGCAGAAAAGCATGGTAAAGCTGGTTTCGAATTCGCTTATGTTATGGATAACATAAAAGAAGAAAGAGAAAGAGGAGTTACTATTGATTTATCATATAAGAAGTTATTGACTGACAAGTTTGAGATTACAATTATCGATGCTCCAGGTCACAGAGACTTTGTTAAAAATATGATTACTGGTGCTTCACAAGCTGATGCCGCTTTTTTAGTTATCTCTGCTCCAGGTGGTGTACAACCTCAAACAACAGAGCACTTGTGGTTGTTAAGAACAATGGGTGTTAAAAACTTGGCTGTAGCTGTTAACAAAATGGACGCTGTTGAATATTCTGAAGAAAAGTATAATCAAGTTAAAGCTGACGTTTCAAAGTTATTGCAACAAGTTGGAATTAACCCAGAAGCAACTCCATTTATCGCATGTTCAGGATTGATGGGAGACAATATTGTTAATAAATCTGAAAATATGTCTTGGTACAAAGGACCAACTATCAGAGAACAAATTGATTTATTCCCTGCTCCAGAATTACCAACAAACTTACCTATGAGAATGCCAATTCAGGATGTTTATGAAATTACTGGTATTGGTACTGTTCCTGTAGGAAAAATTGAAACTGGTATTATGAAAGTAGGTCAAAAAATTAAAGTTCTACCTGGTAGAACTGGTGAAGGTATCGATGGTGAAATTAAAACTATTGAAGCTCACCATGAATCACATCCTGAAGCTCCAGCTGGAATGAATGTTGGTGTTAATGTTAGAGGAGTTGGTAAAAAAGACATGGCAAGAGGAGACGTTATCTGTGAAGCAGCTAACCCTGTTCCAATTGTTGAAGAATTTATTGGGCAAATTGCTGTGATTAACCACCCTACTGTATTAGCTAAAGGATATACCCCTGTATTCCACATTCACACTGCTCAAGTTCCTTGTCAATTTGTTGAATTAATTGCTCAAATTGATCCGAGATCTGGTGAGGTTATCAAGGAAAACCCTGATTTCTTAAAGAACGGGGATGTTGCTAAAGTTAGAATTAAACCGCAAGGAAATTTAGCTTTAGAAACTTCTAAAGATAATCCATTTATGAGTAGATTCGCTGTGAGGGATGCTGGTGCTACTGTAGCAGCTGGTATGTGTTTAGAGATCACAAAGAAGAAATAGATTTTCTTTATTTTTTTATTTTTTATAATTTTTTTAATGCCCTTTCGGGGGCTAAATTTTTTTGATTGGACGCGAGTCTTTTGTAAATATAGTTTTAATAACAATAATTAATATAAATTAAAATTATTATTTTTTTGTATGAACAAATCCAAATATTATTGTGAAAATTTAAGTTGTGTGAACCACATTGATTTAGGACTTGAGCAAGCATTGAAAGGTCAAAGAACATTAACAGGTTGTTATAAACCATATTGGAAATATTCTTCTTGTAAAGATAACATTAGCGAACCAACAGATGAACAAAAATTAAAAGTTTTAAAAAATTTAGAAAATGAAATAGGTGGAGAAGCATTTAATGATCTAATTGAAGAAAAATCAGTTTTATTTCAATGGAGACGGACCACTCCCCATAATTATTGGGTAAATGATTTAGAAGATAAAAAAGATTGGACCTATCATTCAGAAGGATATCATCGTCCTTCAACAGAAGCATTTGAAATCTTAAAAGATTCTGGAATAAAAATAAAGATGAGTCTTTTTGGGAGTGAAAATGGATCTTCTGAACAAACTATTTGGAAATTAAAGAAAAATTTTATTTCTACCTACAAAAAACATTCTAAAAAATAAAATGACCACAAAAATCCTTAAATAGTCAAGGTAATTTTTCTTGGTATGTTAACTAAAGATATGCACAAAAATGAAGTTCTTGAAGCTCTTGAAGGTAAAGGGGATTTTGTCCAAATTGATTATTTGACTCGTTATTTGAGAATTATGCCCCCCTTAGAAATGAGGAAGTTTGCATCTTTGAAACTTGCTGAAATTTATTTTAGAAAAGAAATGTTTATTGATGCTGCAAAAATGTTTAGAAATGTTGGTATGAATTCTTTAACTTTCAAAGATAAACAGGAATCTTATTTGAAAGAAGCAAAAACTTATATTTTAGCGGGGAAGTTTGAAGATTCTGATAAGGCTTTGAAAAGGGCATTAACTGAAGCCAATTCTAGAGAAAAACAAGAACTTTACAATAAAATTGTTGCGTTTTATATGGAAATTGGTGAAAAATATGATAAAAACCTGAAAAGAGAAAAAGCTTCTAAGATTTATGAAAAATTATATAGGATGAGATTGTCCGATGAAGAAAAAGAAGTCATTAAAGAGAAATTGTTGGATTTGTATGAAAAGTTAGGTAAAAGAGCTGAAGCTGATTTTTTGAAAGGACAATAATACAGTAGCTCGCTCAATTAAATTAAATTCGTTAAGTTTACTTTTCACTCGCTTTTATTTGGATAAGAAATTATGCGAAAAACGAATTCTGGTTGGATTATTAGATTTTTGAAAATATCTCTATTAAACTTACATTAATTATTCTTCTAAATTTCCAAATACTGCACCACTTCGTTCCCAGCACGAGAACCCATTTCATGAGCTACGCTCTTAGAATTTAACATATTGATTCTGATTTACTTAAGGAATATTGAAAAAAATCTCCAGAAACCTTTAAAAAGATTTAGGATTACTATTTAATGTTAGAAAGATATCGTTCGATTATATTATTATCAAAATCATGCTCACGTTCGCTTAGCAAAATTGCTAAATTGACAAGTATTAGATATTTTTCTAAACTAGGTCATAAGACCTAATACAATTAAACGGAGAAAATTAAAAAATGGCAAAAGTAAGTCCAGTATCTATAAAATATATGATACATGCAAGTTTGAATGCTGAAGGTAGTTTAGAAAAACCTGATGTAATTGGGGCTTTATTCGGACAAACTGAAGGATTGCTTGGAGCAGACTTGGAAATGAGGGAACTTCAAAAAGAAGGTAAAATCGGAAGAATTGAAGTTGAAATCTCAAAACAAGAAAGAAGAACTATTGGTTCAATTAAAATCCCAACAGCTTTAGATCAATCTGAAACAACACTAATTGCTGCTGCTATTGAGACAATTGAAAGAGTTGGCCCTTCTGACGCGCAAATTGAAATTGAAAGAATTGAAGACGTTAGAGGAAGTAAGAGAGATTACATCATTGAAAGAGCTAAAAAATTAATGATGGGAATTGAAGGATCAACTGATTCTAGAGAAATCTCAAACCAAATTAAAGATTCTAAAAAAATTGCAGGTGTTAAAGAATATGGGGACAATAAACTTGCATTTGGGGGAGATTTGGATGGAAAAGAATTGATTGTTGTTGAAGGTAGAGCAGATGTTGTTAACATGGTTAGAGCAGGAATCCACAATGTTATTGGAATGAACGGTACTAAACTTCCTGATGAAATCAAGGAATTAGGTAAAGACAAAGAAATTACTTTATATCTTGATGGAGATAGGGGTGGAAAGTTGATTGCGCAAAACGTTATGGAAAATGCTAATGTGAAATACATCGCAGTTGCTCCAGATGGAAAAGAAGTTGAAGAATTGACAAGTAAGGAAATTCTTATGAATTTAAGAAAAAAAGTTCCTGCTGAAGATTTTTTCAAAGAACTTAAGAAAAGACCTGCAATAAAAGAGATTTCAAAGGTTATACCTGAAATTGTTTTGACTGAAGAAAATAAGTCGAAATTAAAAGAAATTTCTAAAAATATTGAAGGTTCTGGAAAAGCAATTCTTTTGGATAGTGAACTTAATGAATTGAAAGATGTTTCTGCTAAATCTGTTAGTGGAAGCTTAAAAAGAACCAAAGGTGTTGCAGTTATCGTAATTGATGGAACTGCTACTAATGGAATCATTAAGGCATCTGAAGAAATCGATATTAAGGTTATTGTTGCAAAAAACTTTCAAACTACTGATACAAAGATTAAACTTTTAAGTTTGTAAGAACAAAAATTTTAATTTTTATTATTTTTTATATTGCCCTCTTTTGAGGGTTTTTTATTTTTTTATTATCTAAATATTTTTATAGTTCTTTTTTATATTTTATTTATGAAATTTGTACCCCAAAAAATTGGATTAGACATGGATTTTTTGTATGATGGAGTAGATAAAGAATTGATTGGGCAAAAAATTATGATATCTGATTTGGAAAAACTGTTTCCTGGAGAAGAAATTGTTTTAATGAAAGACAAGGGTTTTCTTGTTTTTGGAATTGAAAATCCAGGTAAAAAAATTTATAGATATTTAGCTCATGAATGTATTCATTGTAATGAATTAATTATGGGGCCTCCAGAAAAAAAATATTTCAATACTTTCACAAGAACGGAATTTGATAAAGCTTCGACTCCTTTGGTTGTTATAGGGCCATTATCTGGTTCTGCTGGAAATGACTATTCTTGTAAAAATTGTGGTTCGCATCTAGAAACCATTTATGATGCTATTTCTTAGCAGTCCAAACTTTTATATATTAATTT
>CAYSCL010000004.1:0-18536 GCA_964429545.1 Candidatus Woesearchaeota archaeon | reverse complement strand
TATGATAGAGTATTATTATAAGAAGAAAGCTGAAGACAAAATTGAGAAAATTGATAATTTCATTAAAGGATGTTGGGTTAATGTTGTTTCTCCTTCAAAAGAAGAAATTGATTTTTTAATTGAAAAATTTGGATTGAATGAATCGAATCTTTCAGATGGGATTGATATTCATGAAAATCCCCGTTTTGAAATTGATGATAAAAAAGTTTATATTTATTTGACTTGTCCCACCAATAAAATTAAACATGAATATGATTCTTCTTTTTTGATTATTTATTCAGGGGATTTTTTTATGACTGTTGCAAAAAATTCTTTAGAGATATTTGACAAAATTTTAAATTCGAAAACTAAATTTTCTACTTTTTCAAAATCAAAAAACATGACAAAAATTTTGTTTTTGATTTCCCGGTTATTTGAAACATCTGTTCATAAAATTTTGAAGGACACTAAAACTAACCGTGCTCAATTAGATAAGTTGAAAAATAGAGATATTGAAAAATTAATCAATTATGAAGATCAGTTGAATACATATATTGCTTCTTTTGGAGGGATTATTAGTGTTTATTCTAGAATTTTGAGAGATAAGTCTGTTAAGTTTTTGAAGAAAGATGAAGAGATTGTGGAGGATTTGATTATTGATTTGAATGAAACTTTAAATTTGTGTAAGCAAACTTTGAGGACTATTTCAAACATGAGAACATTTTATTCTACAAAGCTTTCTAATGATTTGAATAAGACTGTGGGGTTGTTGACATTAGTTACAATTTTTATTTCAATTCCAACTTTACTCACCAGTTTTTATGGGATGAATATTAGTTTGCCTTTGCAAAATAGTTCTAATGTTATTCCAATTTTAGGAGGAATAACTCTTGGAATATTTGCAGTGTTTGTTTTAATTTTGAAAAGGAAGAATATTATTTGAATTTGATTTATTTTAATCAATAATTATCCACTCCGTTAGGTAACAAAAATATAGTTTAGATTTGTAAAAATGATTATCCTCATCATGAAAATATTAACTCAATTTATGTTAGTGTCATTATATTAATTTAACATATTAATTCTAAATTTTTTAGAAATTTATAATTATCGACGTAAAATTGCATTCCATCACAATAAACTTTATTAATAATTGAAATGCTTAACTAATTGTTCAGACACATTGTGAAAGTTTTTGTGTAGTTTGTGGTAAAAAGTCACTATTTGTTTTGACATATAGTAAATTTTTTTGTTACTACAGAATTATACGAAACTGTCATCACCATAAAGTTTATAAAGAAAATTGGCGATGAAATAGTAACTGGAAACAATGTTTCTGGGGGAATTAAATTATGAAAAAAGAGCAAAAAATGAACACAAAAAACCTTTTGGTTTCTTTATGTACTTTTGTATTTGCATTGTTCTTAATCGGTAGTGTTTCGGCGGCTTTCGTAGACGATTACAAAGTGACTGTAGACGGAATGACTGTAAATGATACTACTGGAACTTTCTACAATCAAGTAAGTGTTGTTGCTGGTGAAGATATTACTGTTAAAGTATATTTTATTGCTGGTGAAAACGATACTGATATGACAGTAGAAGCTGAGCTTGAAGGAGAGAAAGTTGATTTCGACGCTTCAACTAGTGTTTTCGATGTTGAAGATGGTAAATCTTACAAGAAAACATTAAGTCTTAAAGTTCCATATGAACTTAAAGATGAAGTTAGCAATGAACTTGAATTGAACATTGAAATTGATGGTAAAGAGTATAAAACAACTCTTGACACAATTTATTTGAACGTTCAAAGACCTTCATACAATGCTGTTGTTAAGTCTATAACTGTTCCGAACTCAATTGATGCTGGCGAAACTTTCCCAGTTGAAGTTGTTCTTCAAAATTTGGGTTACAATGAACTAGATGATGTTTATGTAACAGCAAATATTGTTGGACTTGGGTTAGAACAAGGTCCTAAATGGTTAGGAGACTTAGTTTCTTTAGAAGACTGTGACGATGACTGTGACAAAGAAGACACTGTTGTTGGCAAGTTATACTTAGAAGTTCCATACAATGCAAAAGCTGGTGTTTATGATTTAGAAATTGTTGTTGAAAATGACGATACTGAAACTGTTGAAGTTAAAGAAATCGTTATTAAAAACGACTTTTCTACTAATATCATTGCATCAACTACTAAACAAGTAGTAGCTAAGAACGAAGAAGCAACTTATGATTTATTGATTGTGAACCCTACAAACAATGTTAAGGTTTACAAAATCGTAAGTGAAGGTGATGTTTCTTTTACAAACACAATTGTTGCTGTTCCAGCAGGATCAAGCAAGGTTGTTCCGGTAACTGCAAGCGCTGAAGAAAATGGAGAATATCTATTTACTGCAAACGTTTTCGTTGCGGACACACTTGAAGAATCTGTAGAACTTCAATTAACTGTAGAAGGAAAATCATCTAACTCAATTGTTGTATTAACAGTTGTTTTAGCTATTATCTTCTTGGTACTATTAGTTGTTTTAATCGTACTTTTAGGTAAGAAACCAGAAAAAGCAGAAGACTTTGGCGAAAGTTATTACTAACTTAGCTAATTTTTATTTTATTTTATTTTTTTAAATCTCCCCTTCGGGTGGAGGGGATTAATTTTTTATTCTAAAAAATCAATCATAGAATTTTTAAAAAATTCTGAGGAAATAATTTTTTATTTATTTGTGAGAATTATATTATATTGTAGAGAAGAATTATTTTTATAAAGTGTAATTTTGATTGTTATTTATGATAAAAACAAAAGTTCAATTTGAAATTTTAAAACATGGAAAAACTGGAGATAAAAAAGATTATTGGGGATATAAAATAAATTGTAGTAGGGGAGATTCTTCAGTATGGGTTTCAGCTAAACCAAATCAAGAAAAAGATTATTTTAATATTAATTATCTTACAAAACATAATTTCAAAAAAAATGCTGGTTTCTTTAAATTTGATGAGATAAAAGAAGGGGATAAAGAATTATATAAAATTACAAAAATGGTTGCAAAAGAATTTTTTGAAAAAGAATATGGGAATAAATTTTACGAAATGGAATTTATTGATAAAACGCATTATGCCAGCCAATTGGAATTGAAACTAGATTAATTTTTTTATTATTGTAAAGATATTTAAATTAATTATTTTTTATTATGGGGAAACCAATTAAAATTAGAGCACATCATTTAGCTTGTATTCCTAGATTCTATCATGGAGGATATGATGATAAATTTGCAAAAAATATGAAAGAAATTTGTTTAAATATCAGAAAAAATCCTTCTCAAAATATACAAGTCATTATTGGGGAACTAGATGATTTGTGTTTACAATGCCCACACAAATTAGAAAATGGATGCAAACAATCAAAGAAGATTGGTAAATGGGTTATTGAACAAGATAAAAAAACAGCTAATTATTTGGAATTAAAACACAATCAAATTTTCACATCTAGGGAGATCTTTAATTTATCTATGGAAAAAATTAATCAAGAAACAATAGGAAAAGTTTGCACAGGATGTATTTTCTTAACTAATTGTAAGAAAGTTGGAATTAACAATACTTTCAAAAAAAATTTGAATAAAAATTAAACCTTCAAACTTATAACTTTACTAATTCCTTCATGCATTGAAACACCGAAAAGGTTTGTTGCACCAGTTATTATTTCATCGTTGTGTGTTATGATTATGTATTGTCCTTTTTGCATGTATTTTTTTAGAAGGTTTGCTAAACGTTGGGAGTTTCTTTTGTCCAATGCTGCATCTATTTCGTCTAATATATAGAATGCATATGGTTTTAGTTCTTGGATAGCAAAGATTAATGATAATGCTACCATTGTTTGTTCTCCACCTGACAAAGATTTTATATCGAAATATTTTCCGTGACCTGTTTTTACAATTATATCCACACCATCACTAAAAGGATCTTTTTTATTTTGTAATTCTAAAGAAACTTGCCCTTTTGTTGAAATTTGTGAAAAATTTCTCGTAAAAATTTCATTTAATTCATCCAAAGTTTTCAAAAAAGTTTTTTTCTTCTTTACATCAATTTCATGAATTATTTTCAAAACTCCTTCTTTTTCTTTAGTTATTGTTTCGACTCTTTCATTTATTGCGTCATATTCTTTCTTTATTTCTTCATATACTTCTAGTGCTCTCATATTCACAGTTCCAATTCTTGATAACATGTCTTCTGCTTTTCTTATTTTTTCTAGAAGAACTTCTCGTTTTATTTTTACAACTTCCACATTTGAAAATTCCAAAATTTCGGTTTCTAAGTTTTCTACTTCTGCGTCAATTCTTGCTTTATCAATCTTAAAATTATTTATGCCTTGTTCAAGATTATAAACCGCGTTTTTCTTTTTAGAAAGTTCACTTTCGTTTTCTCTTATTTTCTTTTGTAAATTATCTCTTTCTTGAATATATTTTTCGGCTTTTCTTATTAGTTCTTCTTCTAATTTTCTTTTTCCTTTCAATACTTGGTCCCTCTCTGCTATATTTTTTGAAATTGAAATCAGTTCTTCTCCTAAATCCTCTTCATCTGTATCTAATTGCTTCAAGGTAATTTTTATTCTTTCAAGTTCTCTTTCTTTGTATGCCAATTCCGAAGATAAATTCTCTTTATTTCTAAGGGAAATATCTTGAACTTCAATTTTTAAATTTTCATATTTTTCTTCTATATTTGAATTTTCATCAAAATCATCTCCAAGTTTCTTTTGTTTTTCTTCCAAATCGATTAATTCGTTTTGCGTTAATTGAATTCTTTCATGTAAATTTTTTATTTGTTCATTTTTGTCATTTATGGTTCTTAATTTCAATAAATCATTTTGTCTTTTTTGGATTTCTGAAGAAATTGATTCTATGTCTTTTGTCAGAACGTCTCTTTTTGAATATATTTCCCCCATTTCTTTGTCAGAGTCTTGAATTTCTTTAGCAAGAGATTCAATTTTTGGGCTTGTTTCTTTATGTATTGAATGGAGATGGTCCTCAGTTATTTTACTTTTACACAAGGGGCAGATATCTATTTTTTCTATTTTTTCTATTACTTTTTTTTGTTCTTCAATTTTTGATTCATTAGTGTGAATTGTTTTTTCTAATTCCCTTTCCCTCTTATTTAAATTTTCTAAAAGTTCTTTTTTTTGTGCAAGAGATAGTTTTAATTGTTCAACATTTGATTCGGTGGTTTTTTTGTCAAATAGTTCTATTGATAAACCATCTATTTGTTTTAACAAAAATCTTGATTCATTTTCATAATTTTGTAAAATTGTTTTTTTATCTTGTAATCTGTCTCGAATTGTTCTCAATTCTGTTTTAATCATATAGTGCTTTTTTCTTTCACTTTCTAATTTTTCTAATTCTTTCTTTTTTATATCTAATTCTTTTTTTATTTTTTCAATTGTAGGGGATTCTTTTTGTAAACTATTTATTGAAGAAGCATTTTCTCTCATTGATTCTGTAAGATTGTTTCTTTGTCTATCAATATCTCTTAATTTTTTTTCGTTACTTTCTTTCTTTACAGTAAGGCCTGCAAGTTCTGCTCTTAAATTTGCTATCTCTTGATTTAATTTTTCTTGTTCTAAACCTGTTTGTTTTTGAATTGTTGTGTTTATTTCAGAAATTTTTTCTTCCAAAGATTCAATTGTTGTTTTGTAAGAAAGAATTGTTTTTTTTGTTTTTTCAATTTCTTTATTTTTCTTTTCAATATCTTCAATAATTTCTTTTTTGGATTTTTTCTTTTTTTCTAATTCTTGATATATCAAACTTTTTTTGAATTTTCTCACATCATTTTCTAATTTTTTATGTTTTAATGCTGCTTCCCTTTCTTTTTCTAAATTATTTAGATATGCCGTTCTTTCCCTTAAAATTGCAGAAACTTCTTTTAGTTTGGATTCCGTTTTTTCGAGTTCTTTAAGTGATTTTTCTTTTCTAGATTCATAAATTGAAATTCCTGCTACCTCTTCAATTACTTGTCTTCTTTCTTCTGTTTGCATTCTTACAAAGTTTTGAATTTCTCCCTGTAGAACAATATTAAACCCATTTGGATCAATTCCTGCTTGTGCAAGTAAAGCTAAAACTTCTTGTCTTGTTTTTGTTTGATTATTTATCTTGTAAATGCTTTGTCCATTTTTCCTTACAATTCTCTTTATTGAAACTTCTTTTTCAATTAGAGTGAATGCTCTGTTAGAATTGTCAAAAATTATTTCGACTGAAGCTTCTTTTGAGGGGGCCGCTCCCTTTGTTCCTAGAAAAATTAAATTTGATGCTTTTGCTGCACGCATTGATTTTATTGAAAGCCTTCCCAATACAAAACATAACGCATCTGTTACATTTGATTTGCCTGAACCATTTGGACCAAGAATTACATTGATTCCCGGTGTGAAAGGAAGTTCTGTTTTTTTTGGAAAACTCTTGAATCCATGCATCACCAATTTTTTTATGTAAGACATAATGTAAATAAGTCAAAAGGGTTTTTAAGGATTTTAGTTATTTGGAAATTTAATCCGCTTTGTTTGTAATTAATATTTTTAATTATCTGTTACACTGTGAAACATTAAAGATTGAAGCATTTTTTAAAAAATCTAGATTAATTTATGTTTGCCATTAGGCTCTAATTAAATATTCCTTCTGAAATTTATTTTAGTAATTTTAAAAATATTCAAACTAAAAATCCAAAGTTTGTTGACTTAATTTGTCAAATGCTTTTTTCCAGGTTATCCAAGTCTTTCTAAAAAGTCCTGCATCTTTATGTTTTGCTGCAAATTTATCTAAATATCTCATTGTTAATGGGTCTGCACAATAACCTGAACCAATTTCTTCTCCAAATTCTTTTTTTAATTTTTTTATTTCTTTTTCTCTGACACATTTTGCAAGGATTGATGCTGCTGCAACTGCTACATGATTTTTATCTGCTTTGTGTTCGCAGGAAATTTCCAAATTTGATAAATTATTTATTTTTGTTTTTAGATAATCTGACCATTTAGCGATATTTGGAGAAGGGCAATCTACAACAATTTTAATTGGTTCTTTATTTATATTTATTTTATTAATTATTGCTGCAAAATGTTCTGCTTCTAATTCATTTAGTTTTAATCCTTCACTGTTTTTGTGATCTATTTCATCTGCTGAAATAATTTCTATATGGTATTTTTCTGCTTTTTCTTTTATTTTATTTTCAAGAAACTCTCTTCTTTTTGGAGTAACATCTTTTGAATCTTTCACCCCAATACTTTTCAAATATTTTTCATATTTTTTATCTATAAGGCATCCAGCCAGAATCATTGGGCCTATTACTGGTCCCCTTCCCGCATCATCTATTCCCAATATTAATTCTTTCATGTGGGAAGAAAATACTTCAAGTTAATAAGTTTTTGTAGAAAAAATAAACGCCTCAGGCAGGAATTTACTCTCAACCCGTGAATTTGGCTTCGCATTAATTAAATTCAGAGTTGTTCGCCTGCGAGAATCAAATTTATTTGAATTTCCACAAATTAAATCCTAGAGAAAAGTTCTATTCCTTTGGAATAGAAAACGCCTCAGGCAGGAATTGAACCTGCGAGCCCCGAAAGGCCCGGATTAGCAATCCGGTGCAATAACCACTATGCGACTGAGGCACGGAATAGCGAGGGCTGTTCATTGCCTCGCTCGAACACTTCGCGTTTAATTTCTCGCGAAACAACTCAGGATTTGATCAAATCCCAAATTGATATAGCGAGGGTGGGATTTGAACCTCACGACCTCCAGGTTATGAGCCTGACGAGCACTCCAGACTGCTCCACCTCGCTATATGAGATATAAAAGTTACATTTGGCTAACTTATAAAGATTTCTAAATAATATTTTATTTCAAAAACATTATAAACGCAAAAAATTTTATTAAATTGTAATTTATATTAAAAAGGAGGTGAAAATGGCAAACGAAATATTTAATTCGATGAACGTTTCTAATGATTTTCTTGTAGGTGGGACGGTTGGAGCACTTACTGCAGGTTTAATTGTTGCAGTTGCTTTTTTGGCTTTAGGAATATATATCTATCATGCTTTAGCATGGCAAAGAATAGGTAAAAACCAAAAATACAAAAGACCGTGGTTAGCTTGGATACCTTTTGCAAATGTATCAATGATTTTGCAAATGGGTGGATTTCATTGGGCGTGGGTTTTCTTGTTCCTTATACCTATTTTAGGTTGGTTAGCAATAGTTGTATTGACAACTATAGCCATGTGGAGGATTTTTGAAAAATCAAAATATCCTGGTTGGTTATCAATAAGTTATCCTTTATCTGGAGCAGTAAGAATACTTTTCATAGGATACTTGGTTGTAATCGGTTTAGTTGCATGGAAAGATGTTAAAGAACTAAAAACTGGAAAGAAAACTACTAGAAAGAAAACTTCTAAGAAAAAGAAGTAAATTTTTTATTTTTTATTTTTCAATATTTTTTTAAAGGGAAAAACCTTGAGTATGTTACAAGGAGGTTTATGAAATGAACAATATTTTAATGAGTGTTTTATACATAGCGGCATATATTGTTGCTGCTCTTGCTCTACAGGAAATTGCAAAAAGACAAGGACATAAATATCCTTGGTTGGCTTGGATTCCTATTGCTAATTTTGCACTATTATTCCAACTTGGAAACATTAAATGGGGATGGATTTTTTTGATCTTAATTCCATTTGTAGGTTGGATTGCCGTTTTAATTATGTCTATTGTTGCATTCTGGAGAGTTCTTGAAAAAGAAAATTATCCTGGATGGTTGTCAATAATTGCATTCTTGATTTCGCCAGCATATGTAATAATCTTAGCAATTGTTGCGTGGAACAAGAAATAATTTTATTTATTTTTATTTTTCAATATTTTTTTAAAGAGAAAAAACTTCGGTTGAGTATAAGGAGGTTTTTATTATGGCAAAAAGAAAAGTTGATTGGACTTTGACATTAGTGATGTCTATTCTATTCGGAGGATTAGGAGTAGATAGATTTCTTATGGGACAAGTTGGACTTGGAATTTTAAAACTTATTACTTTCGGAGGATGTGGAATTTGGTGGTTAGTTGATTTGATACTAATTGCAACAAAACATGAATTCGAAAATGTTGAGTGGAAATTCTAAACATTTTTAATTTATTTTATTTTATTTTTAATATGTCAAAAAACATTTTCAAAGAATTTTTATCTTTTAATTCTAGAAGGGCAGTTGTTATTAACCTTTCAACAATATTAGTTGGATTAAGATTAGTTCCAGCAGAAAGAATTGGGTCTTTTTGTATTTTCAAAAACTTTATTTTTCCATTTATTTTTAATGGTTGTCCGACAAAAGGATTATTTGTTGGTTGTAACTGTCCGGCTTGTGGATTAACTCGGGCAACAGCTTATTTTTTAAGAGGGGAAATCAAAACTGCAATGTCATTCAATAAATTGGTTTTGATTTTAGTTCCATTTATTTTTGGATTAATAATTTATAATTTATATTGGATTATTAAAAAGAAATAATTATCTTTTAACTTGTGAAACTTTTTTCCAAGGAACATAGTTTTTTTCTAAAATTTCTATGACTTTGTCTCTGTGTTCTTTTTTCCCTAAACCTTTCCAATCTAATATTGCAAAATCAACTTCTTCTATTGTATTATTTAGGGCTTCCAAAATCATCTCTTCTGTTATGGGGGACATATATTTTGGTATTATATGTGATATTCCAACATTTGAATTTAATTGTAGTTTGTTGAAAGAAGGACAATAATGTGGACCTCCAATTCCAATTCCAATTTCACCATAAGGATTTTCTTTCCAAGTTTCTATTGCTTCCCTTATTGTTTTTGCAACACAAAAAGCTGCTCCCCTGTCTTTCCATTCTGTTTCTGATCCTCCAATCTCTATAAAAACTGAAGGCCTATCAATTAAAGGGCCATGATGCGTACATTCCAATGTCAAATTATATTTTGTTAATTGGGATTCTTCTTGATGTTTTTTTAACTTTTGGAATAAATGCTTGTTGAATTGTGCTGAAGCCGGTGAAACTCTGTTGGGCAACCCTCCGCCCCAAACTTCTTTCCAATTTCCTGGAGAATGAACTGAAAGTGTTTTTTCTTTCTTTTTTGAACTATGTTTTGAAGCAAAAATAACTAAATCATATTTGTTTATTTTTTCCTGATTTAAATTTTTTTCATTAAGCATGTCTCCTTCAATAATATGCAAATCAAAGCCCCCAAATTCTACTAACTGCATCATAATGTTCCTACTTGCTGGATCCGACTTTGAACCTACTATTAAGAATTTTTTTATCATGGTATTACTAAAGTTGAATTATTTAAATGATTTTTTGTTTATTAAATAATAATAAAATTTAAAACTAAATGATTTTTTACTAATACATGACTGCAATTAATTTTAAACTAGAAAATATAGAAATTTTTCCAGAAAATTTTTCAAAAAATTTTCAAAAAATAATAGGAAAATTTGATTTTTTGGATAAAAATAAAAAAAAGTATCTTGCTTCTTGTGGATGTAATAAAAATTCTGAATGTAATTGTGTAGACTATTTTGGATGCGAAGGCTATAATTGCTCATGCCATTATTACGACCCAGATGAGGATAATTGTGCAAGATATGATTGTAGCACAATGTGTAACCATGGAATTTGGGGAATATAATTTTATAAACAATAAAGAATATTTTGTATTATGCAAGAATTAACAAAATTATTGATTTCCATATTAATTTTATTTTTAGGAGTTCCAATAGGTAATATTCTTAGAAAATATACTAAAGAGGAAATGAATCAGGGGAAAAAATGGTTTAGATATTTGGTTATGTTTTCTTTATTTGGAGGTTTTATAGGATTAGTAATTGGAAAAGATTGGATTATGTTTAGTTCATTTTTTATTGCAATTGTTACTAGCAGAAGTTTGGTTTTGAAAAAATGAGTATTGATGAAATTTTTGAATCGATAAAAGAGGAGTTTAGTACTGTTGAAATTACAGATAAATTAGATAATGAAATTATGAATTGGATTGAGAGTGATTGGGAAGAGGACGGATATTCTTGTGAATTTGATTGGTATAACAATATGTGCAACAATGAAGCTGAAGATGCTATCGTTGGAGAGTTAATAGATTATGGAATTCATAAATATAATGGCCAAACAAAATTGCCCATTGATGAATATTGTGAGCTTGATGAAAAATTAAGAGAGTATTATGATTTGAAGGGTTGATTTGTAGAAATTTGAAAAATTTAGGACCAAAACCCTAATAAACCAATTTATTCTTTTTGATTTATGGCATTATATTTAATTGGACTGGGATTGAATGAAAGAAGTATCAGTAAAGAAGGGCTTGATGCAATAGCTAAATGTAAAAGAATTTATCTTGAAAATTATACTGTTGATTTTCCTTATACTCAGCACCAACTTGAAGAGATTATTGGTAAAAAAGTTAAAATTGCAGATAGGGAAAAGGTTGAAAATTTGAGTTTAGTTGATGAATCTGAAAAATTAAATGTTGCTTTGTTGGTTTATGGTTCTCCTTTGACTGCTACAACGCATATAACGCTTATTGACGAATGTAGGGCCTCTGGAGTAAAATACAAGATTTGTTATAATGCTTCTATTTTTGATGCTGTTGCAGAAACTGGATTGCAATTATACAAATTTGGAAAAGTTGCTTCTATGCCTGCCTGGAAAAAATCTTTTGAACCTACTTCTTTCATGAAAATTGTCCAACAAAATATGAGTCAAGAAGCTCATTCTTTAATTTTAGTTGATATTGGTTTGAAATTCAAGGATGCTTTGAAACAATTGAAAAAGGCTGCAGAAGAATTTAGTATTCCTTTGAAGAAATTTGTTGTTTGTCAAGCCATGGGCACAAAAAACAGGAAAATTCTATATAGATCTATTGAAGAAATGAATAATTATGATGGAGTTAAATTTCCTTATTGTATAATCTTGCCATCTAAAATGCATTTTGTTGAACAACAAGTTCTGGAAAGTTTTGGTAAGAAGTGATTAACCTTTTCCTGGAACTTCGTGATGTTTGAAACACCTTGGTTCGTATGTTTCTTTTCCACTCCCTTCTATGAGAACTATTGGAGATTTGTAGTGTGCAGGTTCATTATTAATTAATCTTTGAGTGTAATATGCGGGTTCTCCACATTGGTTACATGTTCCATGAAGTTTTTCTAATTTATTTGAAATAGTAATTAATTCTGACATTGATCCAAAACATTCTCCTCTGAAATCTTTATCGAGTCCTGCAAAAACAACATTTTTTCCTTCTTTTTGTAAATCTAATAAAACTTTTACAATTCCTTTATCAAAGAATTGTATTTCGTCAATAGCTATAATTTCAAAATATTTTGATAATTCATAAATTCCTTTTGAATTTTTTACATAATTCCAATCAATGAAATCTTCTGCAGATCTACAATTGAAACCTCTTTTATCTATTCTAGGTTTTATTCCGATATATGAATAATTCCTGGGATCATATCTTAAAGGATCAATTCTTTTAAGTAAGTCCCTTGTCTTTCCAGAAAACATTGGACCAACAAAGCCTTCTATCAAATATGGTTTAAAATTTGAGCTTGCCTCTTTCATCTCAAATACAAAGAGTTGTATTATTAATAAAACTTGTTGACATAATTCTTATAAACTCACAATTTCTAACTTCTCTATGAAAAAAGCTAACACAAAACAGATAATTGGGTTAGCTGTTGCTTCTATAATTATTATTTAATTGCCTAGTTTAGCTAGGCTCAAAAGGATTTTGATTAGAGGCAAATAATTTAAATGATTGGAAACAAAAAGAAACATGGCAAATTCACAAAAGTGAATTTACACTCCCTTTTCGACATAGGGACGGTCGCCCTTTTGGGTGTCCTTAATTAAATACAAAAACAAATCAAGAACATGGGAATTAGTGAAATAGAAAAAGAAATAATTGAGTATTGGAAAAATAATCAAACATTTGAAAAATCTTTAGAAAAAACAAAAAATGGAAAACCATATATTTTCTATGATGGGCCGCCATTTGCGACTGGACTCCCACATTATGGCCATTTATTGTCTTCAATTTTGAAAGATGTTTTCCCAAGATTTTTTACAATGCAAGGAAGATATGTTAAAAGAAATTGGGGATGGGATTGTCATGGTTTACCTGTTGAAAATATTGCTGAAAAAGAATTGGAAATTAATTCTAAAGATGAAATTGAAAAAATTGGTGTTAAAAAATTCAATAATTTTTGTAGAAGTAAAGTTTTAACTTATGCTGATGAATGGGAAAAATATGTTGATAGGATTGGAAGGTGGGTTGATTATGAAGGTGGATACAAAACAATGGATACAAATTATATTGAGTCGGTTTGGTGGGCATTTAAGCAACTTTATGATAAAGGTTATTTGTATGAAGGAGAAAAAATTTTAATGTATTGTCCGAGATGTTCTACCCCTTTGGCAAAATCTGAAATTGCAATGGATAATTCTTACAAGAATGTTAAAGATATTACTGTTGTTGTAAAGTTTAAATTAAAAAAGGAAGAAAATACCTATGCAATAGCATGGACAACTACTCCTTGGACTTTGCCTTCTAATTTAGCTTTGACCGTTAATCCTGATTTGACTTATGCGTTTGTGAAAGACAAAGATGGAAGCACATATGTTATGGCAAAAGATTTGATTTCTAATTTTTATAAATCTGAAGATGAATATGAAATTTCTAAAGAAATTAAAGGTAAAGATTTAGAAGGAGTCGAGTATGAACCTTTATTCCCTTATTTCAAAGATACTCCAAATGCATTTAAATTTATTTTGGGAGATTTTGTAACTGCAGAAGATGGAACTGGAGTTGTTCATACGGCTCCTGCTTTTGGTGAAGAAGATAATGTGGTTTGTAGAAAATATAAGATTCCAATGGTTCAACCAGTTGATGCTAGAGGGAGATTTACTAATGAAGTTACCGATTATGTTGGAAGATATGTTCACGATACAAATGAGGATATAGTTATTGCATTGAAAAAATCTGGCAAAGCTATTTTGTCTAGAAAAATGGAACACGAATATCCTTTTTGTTATAGGTGTGATGCGAAATTGATTTATCGTGCTTTGCCTGCGTGGTTTGTTGATATTCAAAAAATTAAAAATAGATTACAAGATTTGAATATGGACATTAATTGGATTCCTGAATTTTTGAAAGAAGGTAGAATGAAACACAATATTTCTACTGCTCCGGATTGGAATATTACAAGAAATAGATATTGGGCAACTGCAATTCCTATTTGGAAATCTGAATCTGGAAAGATAAAAGTTTTAGGATCAATTGAAGAGTTGAAAAAATTTGCTAAAAATTTGCCTGAAGGAGACATTGACTTGCACAAGGATTATTTGGACGAAGTTAAATTAGAAATAGATGGAGAAGAATATACAAGGATTCCTGAAGTTCTGGATTGTTGGTTTGAATCTGGTTCTATGACTTTTGCACAATTCCATTATCCTTTTGAAAATAAAGAATTTTTTGATAAAAATTTTCCCGCGGATTTTGTTGTTGAGTATATTGGTCAAATTAGGGCTTGGTTCTATTATATGATTGTTTTATCTGCAATTTTATTTGATAAAATTCCTTTTGAAAATGTTTTAACAACTGGAACAATTTTAGCAGAAGACGGACAAAAGATGAGTAAATCAAAAAAGAACTTCCCTGATCCTTTAGAGGTTATTGAAAAATATGGAGCAGATTCCTTGAGATTTTATTTATTGCAATCCCCAGTAATGAATGCTGATAATTTTAATTTTTCTGAAAAAGGGTTGGAAGAGATTTACAAAAAAGTTTTAGTTTTGTTTTACAATGTTGGAAATTTTTATAACATGTATAAAGAAAAAGGGGATTTGGATTACGAAGAATCGGATGATTTAATGGATAAATGGATTGTTTCTTTGACTGAAAAATTAACAAGTGAAGTTAAAAAATATTTAGAAGAATATAATACTGTGAAAGCATGTTCTGAAATTAGAAAATATATTGATGATTTATCTACATGGTATGTTAGAAATTCTAGAGATAGGTTTAATGAAGGAGATGTTAAAGCCAGAAAAACTTTGAGATATGTTTTGGAGAAGATTGTTAGAGTTTTAGCCCCAATTATTCCGTTTGGATCTGAAAAAATTTATCAAGATATGAATGGAAAAGATAAATCGGTCCACATGGAAGATTGGCCTGAAGAAAATAAAGAATTGATTGATGTTCATTTACAAGAAGAAATGGAAAGGGTAAGAGATATTGTTTCGCAAGGTTTAAGACAAAGGGATCAGAATCAAATTGGATTGAAGTGGCCATTGAATTCTGTAAAAGTTGAATCAAATTTTGATATAGAAAATGACTTGAAGAAAATTATAAAACAAGAATTAAACGTTAAAAACATTTCCTGGAAATCTGTTGAAAATCTAGATGTAAAAGTAGATTTAGATTTAGAAATGACTCCAGAATTGGAAGCCGAAGGCTACGCTAGAGAACTATCTCGTAAGGTTCAAGCATTTAGAAAAAAATTAGGTTTGAATAAAGAAGATGTTATTGAATTACAAGTAGTTTCTGACAATAAATTGAAAGAAATATTAAAATCTCAAGAGAAATTTTTGATGGAAAGAACCAATTCTAAAGAGATAAAATTCAAAGAAAATGAAGAAAATGTCGTCGGAGAAAGGGAAGAATTCAAAATTAAAAATTATTCTGGTTTTATCTTTATAAATTTTAACTAAAGAGAGGTAACTCGGTAGAATTACTTATCTAGAACAGCAATCTTTAAAAAGTAAAAATGATTAAGAAGATTAAGAAAAATGATAGTAAAAGACGAATTTTTAAGCAGACTGAGAAAAATATTTGATTTGAATTTATATGAAGTTAAGGTCTGGACTGCTTTGTTATCAAGAGGTACTTCTACTGCGGGGGAATTGTCAACTATTTCTGATGTTCCTAGATCAAGAACTTATGATATATTAGAATCTTTAGAGAAAAAAGGATTTATTGTAATGAAAGTTGGAAAGCCAATTAAATTCGTTGCTTTGAAACCTGAAGAAGTTGTTGAAAGAGTTAAGAAGAATTTGATGTTGGATGCTAAAGAAAAAACTAAAAGATTAGAGACTTTGAAAGGGGATGAAGTGTTAGAAGAATTAACTGGATTGTTTACAAAAGGAATTAAATTTGTTGAGCCAAGTGATTTATCTGGTAGTTTGAAAGGTAGACAAAATTTATACAACCATTTAGATATGATGATTCGTGATGCTGAAAAAACAATTACGATGGTTACAACTGCTGAAGGTTTAAATAGAAAACTTGAAGCTTTAATGCCTTCTTTGGATAAGGTTAAAAAAAGAGGAGTTAAAGTTAGAATTGCTGCTCCAATTGATAAGAACAATATTGAAATTGCAAGAGAATTGAAAAAAGTTGCAGAAGTTAAAAATTTAGATAAGATTAAAGCGAGATTTACTATTATTGATTCTAACCAATTAATGTTTATGCTTCTAGATGATGAGAAGTTCCATCCCAACTATGATGTTGGTGTTTGGATTAATACGGAATTCTTTTCTCAATCTTTAGAACAAATGTTTGAGTTGGCTTGGAATGAAATGAAGCCAATTAAATAGATTTTTGTGTTCTTTTTTATTGATACTTCGTTAAATAAAATTTTATGTAGCTCCACTACACTGCAATTTCATTTGCCTTATCTCAATAAAAAATAACTACAAAAATAGAAGTAAAATCAGAACAAAAAATAATGAGTAAAAATAATTATATATTATAAATATCTCATTATATTATGAAAAAATACATTTGTGGTATTTGTGGCTCGGGTTTTAAATCTGAAGAAAGTTTGGAACAGCATAAAAAAAGAAATCCTTTGATTGAATCTGATTACCATAATTCTGTTATGAGAAAGGGTAAAAAATATTTTATTTTCTATGATTTAAATCGTATTTCTAGGAAACATGATAAATTATATTATGCCGAAACAATAAGAATGAATTGTCTTTCAGGAAATGAAACTGGAAATATTATAAAAAAATCTAGAATTGAATTTCCTTCCTCAAAAATTGAAGAGGAATTTGTAGAAATAAGTGAAAATAAATGTTTAGAATTATCTAAGTATTTGAAAAAAATTAATTAATTCTTTTGGGTTATAGATTATAATAAAAAAATAATTCACTTCGTTCATAATTAATAAAATAATTATTCGTCACACTGTGTGCAATATATTGTGACATTTTTTAAAAATCTAAAATAGGTTTATGCTTTTGTCATTTGGCATTAATTTGAACTCTCATTTTGAATTCAATAATTTTTTTAAAGATTACAGATTACAAATTATTGAACTGATTTATTTTTTCTTCATCTGGAGTGTCTTTTGAAAAAGGTGTTTCTTCTAATTTTGAACATTCGTGGTCTTCTGGCAAAAGATGATTTTCACAATAATTTTTTCCGCACAAAGGGCAAACATGATTTTTCAAATTTAATCTATTGTCACAACTTTCATAAGAACATATTTCAACTAATTCTTCTGGCATATTTATTTTTGGTGGAAAATTATTTTAGGTTTTATGGAAAGTTTAGGATATAAATTATTATAAATTGCAATTTGTTTTATTTTTCATGGGAAAATTTATAGAAAATTTAACGAAAGAAGAATTTAGAGAGTTGGAAAGAGTTTGAGCCGGAAAATTTTTAACACATTATCATAAAAATACAAAAATAGGGGATCCAAATATGCAATTTAAAGAATTAATTTGGAGAACAAACTATCATGGAAAAGATTTGTTTAAATTTAAGGAAAGATATGAAAAAGATAATTTGCTAATGAAAGAAAATGGATTGAATTTTATTTTTACTGGATTAACCCTAGATTATTTGGTTGATTTAACTGAAGAAGGAATTGAAAAATGGAAAAAAGAAAATGAATTTAATCCCGAGTTTATCCTTTATGATTATCATTTTGAAAATAAATATGGATTTAATTTAAAACCAATTGAAACAAATTTTGAATTGAATGGTTTGGAGATTAACTCCAAAGTTGCGCTTTATTCTGATGTAGTTTACAAATGTCCTTTTTCAATTTTTGAAAATGAAGATTTTATTTGGGGTCACAAATTATATGAAATGGAAAATAGAAAAACTGGCAAAAAGATGAGGTTTTCTAATGTTGTTCCGCATATGATTAAAGAACATCATTTTTTTGGAGGTAGGGACTCAGAGAATAGATTGGAAATTGAAGAATTTTCTAAATTTTTAGATTAATCATCACAATTCATACAATAGGGTTTTCTACTTGGAGTTCCTATGTTTTCTGACAAATAAGTCCCGTAATGTTCTTCGCTGCAAAAAGTTTTTGTTTTTGGAAGTTTGAATTCGGGTATTTTAACTTCTGCAAATAATTCTTTTCCAGGTTTAATCTTACTTTTGCAATAAGCACATCTTTTTTTGAATAATCCCATAATTTTGAATAGAAAAAAATTATTTTAAATGAAACGAAGAACTGATAAGAACTGTTTAAAAGTTTCAGTACTTTGAATT
>CAYSCL010000003.1:0-45749 GCA_964429545.1 Candidatus Woesearchaeota archaeon | reverse complement strand
CCCCAACCTCCAACCCCCAACTTACAACCTATTATAAACCCTAATTTACAATATATTACATGAAATACACACGGGAGGTTAAAAAATGAAAGGAACAGTAAAATTTTTCAATGATCAAAAAGGTTTTGGATTTATTACAACTGAAGAAGGTAAAGATGTTTTTGTACATAGTTCAGAACTATCAGAAGACAATTCTTTAGGCGAAGGAGACTCAGTTGAATTTGAAGTAGCTCAAGGCGACAAAGGCCCAAAAGCAGTAAAAGTAAAAAAAGCGTAAGCTTAAATTCTACAAAATTTACAAACAATTAAGTAATTATTTTTATTATTTTTCAATCTTATTTTAATTTCTCTTTCTTTCAAAATTCCTCAAAACTTTATATTACCTAGTAGGATAGTTAATCCAACTGCCTTAGTTAATTCATCATTTTTTACCAATTATTTAAGTAATCTTTCTTTCTCTAAATTTAATGAAAACACAAAATTGGTTCATCTATATTCTAGAATGTCAAGATGGATCATATTACACCGGCATCACAACAAACATAGACAAACGAATGAAAGCCCATCTCGAAGGAAAAGGAAGCAAATACGTCTACACGAAAGGATTCAAAAAACTTCTCTACGCAAAACCCTGCAAAGACAAATCCCAAGCATCCAAATTCGAATACCAAATCAAACAACTGCCCAGAAAAGAAAAACTAAACTGGTTTGAAAATGATTAAATTTTTCTTTGAATTTTAGTACATAATCTCTAAAATAAATTGCTAAAGAAAGTTTCAGAATGAGTAAATCCAAGTTAATGCACAATGCAAGACATAAATCCAGTTTAGATTTTATTTTATGATAAACTATGGGCGAAGCAAACTGAATTTTTTCTTCATAAATTCAAAATATTTTATTCCACAACTCCATCATTTCCCAATGCCCTGCAGCGCAACGGATAATTACTTTATCAATTTTTTCTATTAACAATTTCCCAATCCCTAACTCCTAATCTCTAACTCCCAATTCCTAATCTCCACTTCCCAACTCCCAATTCCTAATCCCCAATCTCTAACTCCCAACTCCCAATCCCTAACTCCTAATCTCTAATTTCCAATACTTATGCATTACAATTCTAAAAATATTTCAAGAAATAATTACTCTTTTTTTGAAAGTCTAGCTTTATCCGCAGCACTTTGTGCTTCACGAACCTTTTTCCGTCTCTCTTTCTCTTCGGTACTCATAGGTTTTTTTGCTCCAGCTTTCCGCCTATTCATTCCTTGCTTCTTATTTCTTTTCAATCTTCTCTTCGCCATAGCAAAATTAAATTCATCGACTATTTAATACTATGTAAAATCCCAAAAAACTTATAAGTAACATTTCCCTACAACAAATATGAAAAAAGGGGAAGAAGAATTTATTAAAATTAAACGTAAACATTTTCCCACCGTATATCATTTCTTACAACAACTTTGGGAAGGAAGAACCATTGATAAAAAACGAACAAAAAAATATTTTCTATATAGATTAAGATCCCCAAGATACAAAATGTTCTTATTAAAATTAGATGGAGAAATTGTAGGTTATACTTCATACAAATATGAAAAAGATTTTGAATTCGGGCCAATATGCTATGTAGACGAAATCGTTGTAGAAAAAAACATCCGAGGAAAAGGAATTGGTTCAAGAATTGTAAAATTTCTAGAAAGAACAAATAAAGAAAAATGCAACATGATTAGATTGCACACAGATTTAGTTAGAAAAAAAACAAGGAACTTTTACAAGAAAAAGAAATTTAAGGACACCGGGGTTGTTTTCGAAAAGAAACTAAAATGAATTCTATTCTCTATTACGCCATACAATTCATAATAGGTGGAGGTGTAATTTTAGGAATGACTCTTTTAACAAAATTCGTTGGACCAAAAGCAGCTTCACTACTATATGTGCTACCCGCCCAATTCACAATCGCAGTAATTTTCATTTTCCTAGGCTCATCAAGAAAAACAGTTCAAGATGTAGCAAGTTCAACCATTCTATCCGTAGCCCTACTAGTAATGTTCATACTAGTATTCTCACTTTTGATAAAAAAACTAGACTTCTGGCCTAGTTTAGGAATAGCATATGCAATATTTTTCGCAGTAGGCTTTGTATATCTAAAATTCTTCTAAAAATAAAAGGGACCCGAAGGCCCCAATTGGCTAGCCCCGAAAAGGGACAATAGCATTCAAGAAAGTTCATGTCTAAATTACCTTTCGTCGAATAAAGAATATAACTAATATTTTATTTTAAAATTTGTCAAGTTTTTGGGATAAATTATTATTCAACTTCTCTACAAAAAAGTTGCTTTGTAGTAGAAACAATCCAGGACCAATTAAGAATCAAATGAATTAAAACAAAAACAACTATCAAAATTCCCGTCCAATCATGAACCCTACTCATTAATCTCATATTCATAGAAGCATAATCCAACTCAACTCCAAAAAAGCCCAAGAAAGATCTAAATTTCAAAACCCCAGTAATTGCCACTGCCAAAAAAGAAAGAAGCATTCCAATATCAACAAAATATTTCACAAAATTCCGATTCATAAAGATAGAATACAAATAGAATTTATAAATTTATTCAAGAATATCTTCACTTATTTTTGAATTCTCTTTTGAACAATTCAACCATTATATTGAAAACTTCATCCTTTGTTTTGAGAATGCCCTTAGTTTTCAAAGCAAATTGCAGCTCTTGGAGTTTTTTCTCGTAATTTTTATTCATCATATTAAAAAATGAAATTTAGGATTTATAACCTTTATTATATTGTATTATATTTTTTATTATAGTCAATTAATAACTTATTTTCCCAAGAATTCTTTCATCCCTCCACTTTTAATCCATTTTCCTAGAGTGTAAAAAACACTAACAAAGAAATAAATGGGAATAACAATAACTGCCAAAATAAAAAACACAGGTTCCTCAAACCCAAAAATACTGCTGATAAAATTATGCAAAACAACAGAAACAAACCAAGCCAAAACAATCAGGCCAAGTCTCTTCAAATTTAAACTAAAAAATTTATCCCAATTCATTTTAATTTCTTCTTTTTATTCAATTGAAACAATAATAAAGAAACAATAAATAATCCCTCTGCAATCAAAATCCCATAATTAAAATCAGAAACTCCCCCAACAACCCTTCCAGTCATTCCAAGAGCCTGACTAACAAGAAAAAAAACCCCCAACAAAGCAAATATGCCTGCCGAAATAAAAGATATTTTTCTTCTCACTTTTTCACCTCAATTTTGCGTTGACCACCCATATATTTTCTCAAAACTTCTGGAATAACAATGCTTCCATCCTCTAATTGATTATTTTCCATCAAAGCAATCAATGCCCTAGGGCTAGCAATAACAGTATTATTCAAAGTATGGGCAAACTTAATTTCTCCTCCTAATTCATATCTAATATCCAATCTCCTTGCTTGGGCATCCTCCATATTAGTACAAGAACCAACTTCAAAATATTTTTTCTGTCTGGGGCTCCAAGCTTCAACATCCGCACTCTTAGCTTTCAAATCAGCCAAATCTCCACTACAGCACTCCAACTTACGAACAGGAATATCCAGATTCCTAAAAACATCAACAGTGTAATTCAACATTTTATCATAAAATTCATAACTCTCTTCTGGCAAACAAACAACAACCATTTCCTGTTTTTCAAATTGATGAACCCTATAAAATCCCTTCTCTTCAATACCGTGCGCTCCAACTTCCTTTCTAAAACAAGCAGAATAAGCAGTGTATCTATAAGGCAAATCCTTTCCATTCAATTTCTTATCTTTAAACATCCCAATTAAAGAATGCTCACTAGTACCAATCAAATACAAATCCTCTCCTTCAATATTATACATCATAGCATCTTTTTCTTCAAAACTCATAACCCCATCAACAACTTCAGAACGTATCAAATAAGGAGTAACAATTAATTCAAATCCTTTTTCAATCATATAATCTCTAGCATAAGACAACATAGCATTATGCAATCTAGCAATGTCTCCTTTCAAAAAATAAAATCCATTACCAGAATTTTTACGAGCATTATCAAAATCAACCCCTCCCAATTTCAAAGCCAACTCAGCGTGATTGAAGATTTCATATTTTGGAACCTGGGGTTCCCCAATTTTTTCCAGTTCAACATTTTCACTATCATCCTTTCCAAGCGGAACAGAATCATGAATAATTTGAGGAATTTTATACATAATATTCTTAATTTCCGTTTCCAATTCTTTTCTCTTTTCCTCAATATTTTCAATTTTTTTAGGAATTTCTTTAGCTTTAGCTTTTAATTTATCGGCTTTGTTCTTCTCTTTATTTTTCATCAACAGGCCAATTTCCTTAGAAAACTTATTTCTTTGACTTCTCAATTCGTCCTCATCAAATTTGAATTTTCTCCATTTCTCATCCAATTCAAGAACTTTATCAACTAAAAGCAATTTTTCATCCTGGAACTTCTTTTTAATATTCTCACGCACAAGATCCGGATTCTCCCTAATCAAATTGATATCTATCATAAAAAACTAAACTTTTGTAACTATATAAATTTTAGGAATTTCCAGTATTCTTTTTTTCAACATCCAATTCTTCCTTCCCACTTCCCAACCCCAAATTTCTACTATCCAAATTATCCCATTCTAATCCCAATATTTAAAAATAATAATTCCCATTAAATTTAATGGTAGGGGTGTTTGAAAACTTTGGCTCATCATTGATTCTTGTATATAAAGAATTCATAGGTTTCCTACCATTCTGGGCACAAAATTTTATCAATTTATTCTTAATATCATTAGTAATTGTAATTTACGCAATATTTATTTGGAAATTCTATAGATGGATTGCAAAAAAAGACCTTTTAGAATTAAATCTAAAAAAATATAGTAGATCAAAATACGAATTCTTGGCAAAATCTTTTGCAGGAATTTTCTATTTTTTAGAATACATAGTAATTTTACCCCTGGTAGTTTTCATTTGGTTTTGTGCATTTACAATTTTTCTAATGCTATTAACAGAAAATATTCCTTTGCAAACAATGTTGATAATATCCGCAACAATAATTGTAGCAATAAGGATGACAGCATATTACAAAGAAGATCTTTCAAAAGATTTAGCAAAACTATTACCCTTCACATTACTTGGTGTTTCAATAACACAGACAACGGCATTCAGTTTCGAAAAAATAATTTCCCAAGTATTTGCAATTCCTAGTTTCTTCAACCACATAGCAATATATTTATTGTTCATCATGGTAATAGAATTTATTCTAAGGACTTTGGAAGTTGTTTTTACAGCATCTGGGCTGTATGATGAAGAAGAGGAAGAAGAAAAAAAAGAAGAAAAAGAATCCTCTTCATCATAAATCTAGAATTTCTTCTCTAATTTAACCTTTAAACCATCAGATAATTTTTTATCTCTATGAATAATAACTCTAATCGAATCATTTTCTTCATCTAAAATTTTTAATAATTCATAATCTTTGCCCTCGTTCAAAAAACAAATAATTTTTTTCTTTATATTTTCAGGAATAAATATCTGAATGTAATAACTTCCAAAAATTATTGCATCAGTTGAACTTTCACCTTTTTTCCTTCTTATATTCACTCCAATTTTTCTATAAAATGAGATAGCTTTATTTTCAATTTGACTTTTACCTGAAAAAAGAAAATAAAATTTATGTCCAAGCTTTCTTAGTTTAGTGTAATAATTATATTCAGCACGATAATAAAATAATGCCTTCCATAAATTATCCAATTCATAGAAAACTTTTTCATTCTTCATTTTTTTCAACTCATTTTTAACAAAATAATATAAATATTTTTCAGCATCAAAAACAGAAGAAAAGTTTAGAATTACAAGATCCTCTCCTTTTTTTCCGAATTGATCCCTCGTTTTACTTTCGGCATAATAATTAGTTTCAACAATGTCAGTGAAACTTTGTAATTTTTTAACCCACGAAATGTTAATTTCATATTTGCCCTCTTTCTTAATTAAAACTTTTTTATCTAAAAGTTCACTAACTGCTTTAAACACAGATTGATATGTTCCACCAAATTTGTAATTTTTTCTTAGGCAATTATGGATTTCCTTTAAACTCAAAGGCCAATCATGTATTAAGACAGAGATGATAAAATCTTTGGAAGATTTAATCTTGTTTAGATCTGGAATAACTAAATCAAATGCCATAATAAACTAAAAAGTTTAATATTTATTAAACCTTAGGTTAATAACATTTTTGAATTTCATAGAAATATGAAAACAAAATATATCGGAACTTTTCAAAGTTTTGAAGATTTAACGAAAAAATCAGTATATAAAAATGATAAGGGTTATATCGAAATGAGCTTAATTCAAAATAAATCTGACCTAGATTTAGATGTTCTCTGTGTGCCCACTCATTATTATTGCAATCTTGGATGCAAAATGTGCCACTTAACAAAAGAAGGATACAAAAAACCAATGTTAAAAATTAATCCAAAGGAATTGATGAGTTCAATAATTAAAAATACTAATTTGTATGAAAAAGTGGGTAGAACAAAAAACAATAATCTGCTTTTATCTTATATGGGTGTTGGAGAACCCTTATTAAATTTAGATTTAATTCAAAATATTTTTGAAAACGAAAACACACTAAAAAAAGAAACAGGATACAAAAATCTAACTTATGCATTATCCACAATGATGCCAAATAAAAATTTAGAAAAAATAATTTCATACGGGAATAAAAACAATTTTCCTTTGAAAGTCCATTTTTCAATGCATTCTCCCTTCGACAATGAGAGAAATTTATTGATTCCAAATTCAAATATTAATTTAAAAAATTCACTGAATATTCTTTCCGAATATAGAAAAAGCATAAAAGATAATTATTCAATTAATGCAAACTTGGGTTCAAATCACTATTATCCTGATCCAATTGAAATACATTACACATTGATAAAAAACAAGAACGATTCAAAACAACATCTAGAAGAAGTAAAAAAAATATTAAATGATTTTCAAATTCCTTTCAAAATTTTATCTTTTAATCCTCTTGGAAAATTAAAAAAGAGTAAAAAAGAAAAACTATGGATATCTGAATTACAATCCTCATTCCCCAATCTACCAATAATTCTTTACAATCCCCCTGGACGAGATGTTGGGAGTTCTTGTGGAGAATTTACAAAGCATTATTATCTTTCAGAACTAGAAACAAAAAAACAAAAAAGAGAATTTTTAGAATGGAAAAAGAAACATCAAATTTTTTAATTTCTTTCAACATTAGGATGTTCATCCCCTCTCTCTAACATATTCTTAAGCATTTTAATATGTTTATCTCTTTCTTGAGAATAATCTTCATCCCCTGTTTTAGAATGCTTAATCATTTTAGCAACATATTCTCCTCCTAAGAAATGTGGTGTTAAAACATAATTAGCTCCAGCTTCATATAGTTTCAATGCATCCTCTATTGTGTGCGCCCTCAAAATAATAATCGCTTTCTTATTTTTTTCTCTAATAGCATCAATTAACAATTCATTAGTTTCTAATTCTGGAATTGTAGAAATTGCCAAATCCAATTTTTCCAAAGGCAATTCCTCCAATAACTCTAAATCATAAACATCCCCATAAAGAGCTGGAACACCAAATTTATTCAAACTATTTATTGTCTCTGGATTAAAATCAATAACCAAATATTTTTTACTCAATTTTTTCAAAGAATTTAAAATACTAAATCCAATCCTATTATATCCAAATAGAATAGTATCATATTTTTTCTTTAATTTCTTTTTCTCCTTAGTCCTTTTTTTCTCAAATATTTTTAGCCTCTTATAAATTTTAGAATAAATCCAATTTGAATAAGTTATCATATAAGTTGAACCTGCAATTGTAATTAAACCAACCACAGTTACTAAAGACAGCACTTCAGAAGTTAAATGGCCAACTGAAAATCCTAAAGAAACAAGAATAATTGAAAATTCACTTATCTGTGCAACAGTTAATCCGGCCAAAAAACTATTTCTTTTGGTGTAACCCATTGATCCCATTAAAATTAGAACAATTAATGGGTTTCCAATTAAAATAAATACAGAAAATACAATTATCGGGACGATGTTTGAAGCAACATCTGAGATAATCATTTGAGAACCAATTATCATAAAGAAAAGAACTATGAAAAAATCCCTCAAAGGTTTCATTTTTGAACTAATTTCATTAGAATAGGGAGTAGTAGACAAAGCAATACCTGCTAACAAAGCACCAATTTCCAAGGAGAAATTCAAAAAACTAAACCAACTAGCTAAAAGAAGACACCAACCAATAGAAAACAAAAACAAAAATTCCTGGGATTTTGCAACTTTTTTCAAAATCAAAGGCAATAGTTTCCAACTAACCAAAAACAATCCCAAAATACTAAGTCCCCCATACAATAAAGTTTCGAAAACAAAACTTGAAAAAGTCATACCTCCAGAACTAGAAGATACAATCATCAATATAAACACTGCAATCAAATCCTGGACAATCAAAAAACCAATTGCAATTTTTCCATAAACACTATCCATGTCGCCCTTGTCAGAAATTAATTTCATAATTATAATTGTACTACTAAATGTTAATGCAATTGCTATGTAAATTGAAGAAATTAAAGAAAATCCAAGCGTTAAAGAAATCAAGAAACCTACAACCGAAGTAAAAAGAACTTGTCCAACCCCGGTAATTAATGAAACTTTTCCAACTTCTTTGATAACTTTTGGATTCAAATGTAAACCTACAGTAAATAGCAAAAGCGCTACACCCATTTGAGAAAAAGTTCCAAGGGTTGCACTCTCAGAAAGAAGGTTCAAAAAATAGGGCCCAACTAAAATTCCTGAAAAGATATATCCAATGATTAATGGTTGTTTTAAAAATCTCATTAATGCAGAAACACATACAGCAATAGCTAAAATCAGACTTAAATTAATAAAAACTTCTTCCATTCTTCACCCTCTTTGTTAAATAATGGTAATAGCCTATAAAAATGTTTCACCTGTTATTTATACAAATCCCAATACAAAAATTAAACCCAACGAAAAGGTTTTTAAACCAATGCAAACATAATTCATTATAATGGCAAAGGTAAGAATAAAATTGAACTCACCGGACATAGAAATGCTTAATGAAATCTGTAATTCAATTAAAGATTTAGCAAAAAAATCTGGAATCGCAATTTCAGGACCAGTTCCACTTCCAACAAAAAAGTTGAAAGTAACAACAAGGAAATCGCCTTGTGGGGACGGAACAGCTACTTTTGACCGGTTTGAAATGAGAATTCATAAAAGATTAATCGATATTCCAGCAAACGAAAAGGTTTTACACCACATCATGAGGATGAAGGTGCCAAAATCAGTTAATATTAAAATTGAAATGAAAGATTGATTTCAATAATTCTTAAAAAACATGTTTCACTTATTATTTAATGAAACCATACAAACCAGAAAAAACAAACATCATTTTTAATGATGAAGATAATGTTCCAGTTATTTTGTCTTACAATTTTTGTGGGGGAGAAGATCCTTCTACAATGTTTATTTATTGGGGAAATAAAAAATATAAAGAAGAGCTTTGGACATTTACAACACAAAGATTCGGAAAAGATAAAGTAGAAAAGTATTGGAAAAATATTTTGAAATTAGAGAAAAATAAAAAATTAAATTTAGATTCACTATGTGATGAAATAGAATCAACTTTTATGAAAAATAACACACAATAATTCTTAAAAAATACTATTTCTTTAATTAATCCATGACAAAAGGAAAATCAAAAAATATTGTAAAATATTTAAGTTTAATAGATCCCAAAATTAAAAAAGAATTTCTTGAATCAATTCATGATGGTTCACTACTCCGGCTACAAAAAAAAGAAGAAAAATTAACAAAAAATCATCCAAGATATGGATTAATACAAATAATTAATTCTTTCAATGATGGAAAAGAAAAAAAAGATTTTGGAACTGTTTTTGACCCTTACAAATTTTTTGAACAAAAAGGTCCCCATTATTGTGCAGGATATCTTTCAAGATTTGGTTATGTAATAAATTCTCATGAAAATGATTATTTTGTTATAACCGAATTAAAAAGAAACTTAAGAAAAATTTTAGAAAGAAAAAATTTTGAAGCAGCAAAAGATGTTTGGAATAAACATTTCATTTAATCACAAAACCCTTATAAATAAAAGACTTCTAATTACATTAAAAGAGTTGATAAAATGAATAAAAAAACTGATTTTGTAATTCCATTTTCCAAACTAGGAATAGAAGATGTTCCAATCGTTGGAGGTAAAAATGCTTCTCTAGGTGAAATGTACCGAGAACTAAAAAGGAAAAGAGTTAATGTTCCAAATGGTTTTGCAGTTACAGCATATGCATACAACTATTTTATTGAAAAAGCAGGAATAAAAAAAAGAATTCGAGAAATTCTAAAAGACTTGAATACAAAAAGCACAAGAAACTTAATGGAAAGAGGAAAAAAAGTAAGAGAAACAATTCTAAAAGCTGAAATTCCAGAAGAGATAAAAAAAGAAATAATAGTTTATTATAAAAAATTGTCAAAAGATTACAAAGAAACCTATACTGATGTAGCTGTTCGTTCATCGGCAACAGCAGAAGATTTACCCGATGCATCATTCGCGGGACAACAAGAAACATATTTGAATATCCGTGGAGAAAAAGACCTTTTGGTAGCATGTAAAAAATGTTTTGCATCATTATTCACAGATAGAGCAATCTCATACAGAGAAGATAAAGGATTTGATCATTTCAATATAGCATTATCAATAGGAGTGCAAAACATGGTAAGAAGCGATTTATCATCTTCTGGAGTAATGTTTTCAATTGACACTGAATCAGGTTTTCAAGATGCAGTTTACATAACAAGTATTTATGGATTAGGAGAAAATATAGTTCAAGGAAAAGTTAATCCTGATGAATTCTATGTTCATAAACCAACTTTGAAAAAAGGTTACAGATCAATAATCTCTAAGAAAGTTGGGAACAAAAGAATAAAAATGATTTATTCAAAATCTGGAACAAGTCCAGTAAAAAACATAGAAGTTCCAGAAACAATGAGAAAAGAATTTTCAATAACAGATGACGAAGTTTTGAAATTAGCAAAATGGGCAGTAATTGTAGAAGACCATTATAAAAAACCAATGGATCTGGAATGGGCAAAAGATGGAAAAACAGGAAAACTTTTCATAGTTCAAGCAAGACCAGAAACAGTCCAAAGTCAAAAAGACGTAACAAAATTAGAAGAGTATGTATTAAAAAATAAAAGTGATATCTTGGTTGAAGGTAAAAGCGTAGGTTCAAAAATAGGTTCAGGAAAAGTAAGAGTAATCCAAGATGTATCGGGAATTCATTCTTTTAAAAAAGGAGAAGTTTTAGTAACGGAAATGACTGATCCTGATTGGGAACCAATAATGAAAATTGCTGGAGCCATTGTAACAAACAAAGGTGGAAGAACATGCCACGCTGCAATTATCTCAAGAGAATTAGGAATACCTTGTATTGTTGGAACAAATGATGCAACAGATAAATTGAAAACAGGAGATGATGTAACAGTTTCATGTGCTGAAGGGGAAAGCGGTTTTGTGTATAAAGGAAAATTAAAATACGACATTAAAAAACATAATTTGGGAAAAATACCAAAAACAAAAACTAAAATAATGATGAATTTGGCAACTCCAGAACAAGCATTCGAACAAAGTTTTATTCCAAATCAAGGGGTTGGTTTAGCAAGAGAAGAATTTATTATAAATTCACATATCAAAATTCATCCAAACGCATTAATCGATTATGATAAATTAAAGGATAGAAAATTAAAGAAAAAAATAGATTCCCTAACAGTTGGATATAAAGATAAATCACAATTTTATGTAGATAAATTAGCAGAAGGAATTGGAATGATTTCTGCAGCATTTTTTCCAAAAGATGTAATTGTGAGGTTATCAGATTTTAAAACAAATGAATATAAGAATCTAATTGGTGGTGAAGCTTATGAACCAGAAGAAGATAATCCAATGATTGGTTGGAGAGGTGCTTCAAGATATTACAAAGAGGGATTTAGAAAAGGATTTGAATTAGAATGTCAAGCTTTGAAAAAAGTAAGAAATGAATTTGGATTAAAAAATGTAAAAATAATGATTCCTTTCTGTAGAACAATTGATGAAGGTAAAAAAGTTCAAAAGATTATGGCAAAACATGGATTGAAAAGAGGAAAAGATGGATTAGAAATATATGTTATGTGTGAAGTTCCATCAAACGTAATCTTAGCAGATGAATTTTCAAAAATTTTCGATGGTTTTTCAATCGGTTCAAATGATCTAACTCAATTAGCTCTTGGAGTAGACAGAGATTCAGAAATAGTTGCGGATGTTTATGATGAAAGAAATAAAGCAGTTACAGATTTTATTGCAGAAGTTATAAGAAAAGCAAAGAAAAATAAAAAGAAAATTGGGATTTGTGGCCAAGCACCTTCAGATTTTCCAGATTTCGCACAATTTTTAGTTCGTCAAGGAATTGATTCTATATCTCTAAATCCAGATACAATAATTAAAACAACTTTTAAAATTGCAGAACAAGAAAAAAAATTAAAAATTAAAAATTAAATTTATTTCTTTTCTTTTTTCTTCTTTTCTTCTTTCTCTTTTTTCTCAAGCATGTCTTTTCGTTTCTTCAAATCTTTAATCTTTTTTTCCAATCTCTTGATTTGAGTTTCAGCTGCTTTTGATGTTTTTGGTACCGCCATTTTACACCTCCTTAAATCAACAAAGTAATTTTTATTTAACTAAATTAACCCGAATATATTAGATAAAGTTAATATAAGGCAAAACATAATATTATCTACATGATATTCCAATTATTCATTTCAGCAATAATTGCAGCTTTTATTTTAGAATTTTTTGACGCATATGCAGGAATGGGGTATGGAACATTAACTCCAATTTTATTACTGATGGGTTTTGCACCTTTAGAGGTAATTTCTGCAGTAATATTAACTAGTGCAATTTTAAGTTTAATTGCCGGATCAATGCATCACGGATTCAAAAACATAAATTTTTTCACAAAAGAAAATAAAAAAATACTTTCAATTCTAATCATCTTCGGAATAATTTCAATAGTCGTTGGAGCCTTTGTTGCAATAAACATTCCAGAAACAATTCTGAAAATATATATCGGATTACTTATTGTAATAATTGGAATTTCAATTTTCATATTTAAGAAAAAAAGGAAATTTTCAAAAAAGAGGTTAATTGTTTTTGCTTCCCTTGCTTCTTTCAATAAAGGAATTTCTGGAGGAGGATACGGGCCAGTCTTGGCGGGAGGTCAAATATCCTCGGGAGTGAAAAGTAAACATGCAGTAGGAATAACTGCATTATCCGAAGGTGTTGTAAGTTTAGTAGGTTTCTTGATTTATTTAATTATAAATGGAATAAACCATACAAATTGGGGGCTAGTAGTTTCATTATTAATCGGAGGATTAATTTCAACTCCCCTAGCAGTCATTGGAGTTAAAATAACAAAAGCAAAGAGATTAAAATATTTTGTTGCAGGAGCAAGCATTATCCTAGGAATAATTATTATTTTGAGGGTTTTTTTCTAAAACATAAATTTATAATCTAAAAAGACTCCAATCTTTAATCTTTGGCTTGCCAAAATCACCCCCATGTCAAAATTTAAAGAAGCTGAGTTGATTGCTGATGAGGCAAGAAGGGCCATTTCTGATTTCTGTATTAACGAATGTAAAGCATATTGTTGTAAAAAAGGTTATATTATGGTAAGAAGACACCAACTAAATCAAATTGCAACAAAACAAAAAGAAGAAATATTAGAAAAAGAAGGAAAAATAAAAGAATTCCCTTTCTCTGGAAAATTTCAAATAGATTTTGCAAATAGTCTTGGAGGTTGCCCCGCATTGAAAGACAATAAATGCACAATCCACAAAAATCCCGAAAGACCAAGGGTTTGTCATGAATTCCCAATTTTTGTCCATTTAGACAAAATAAAAATTTCTGGAAAATGTCCCGCATATCAAAATAACAAATTATATCCATTCATAAAAAAACTAACCGAATTAGGCCATGAAATAATCAATTAAATTTTTTACAAACACAAATCATTAAATTCCCACACTTTGTATTTTTATATAATGTCAAAACATCTTCAATTTTTTTATTATCTTTTTTAGCAATAATCATTCTCTTATAATCATCAATCCTAGAATTAACCATTCCTTTCCATAAACCCTCCGAATAATAAGGATCTAATTCAAATGTTGCTTCATTTTTCCATACGATGTATCTAAACTTGGGATAGTCAACAATATTTGGAATATTAATCAAAAATTTTTCTAAAAAAGAAATTTTTATTTCATCCAATTTTCTTTTCTCTTTTCTATGCGAATAAAATTTCATAACTTTCTTTTGAAAACATAATTTTTAAAGAATTAAGTGATAAACTATAAAAAGAAAAATGCCCTACATTCTTTATGAAAAATAGAAAATTGACAAAAAAGGAAACAATGATGATGGTTATTATATTTGTAGCAATAATAACTACTTTATTTCTAATTATTCTTCCAACACTAAAAAATGAAGTGAAAATTCAAACTTCAAAAGGAGACATAATTGTGGAGTTGTATCCCAATAAAGCACCAATTACAGTAGAAAATTTCAAAACATATGTAGAAGAAGATTTCTATCATGGAACAGTTTTTCATAGAGTAATCCCAGGATTCATGATTCAAGGTGGAGGCTTTACAGAAATGGGTATACAAAAACAAACACACAATCCAATAGTTTTAGAATCAGATAATGGCTTATCAAATGAAAAATACACCCTAGCAATGGCGAGAACAAAAAATTCAAATTCAGCAACATCACAGTTTTTCATAAACACAGCAAACAATACTTTTTTAGATTATGGAGTTAGAGATCAAGGTTATGCAGTATTTGGAAAAGTTATTGATGGATTTGAAATTGTGGATGAAATAGAAAAATCACAAACAACAACAAAAAATGGAATGCCAAACTGGCCTGTTAAAGAAATTGTGATAGAAAAGATTGAATTAATATAAATTATATTTATTAAAAATTTGTTGGATGTTTTTGTTTGCTTCCCTCAAAAAATTTTCATCCAATCTTTTATTGAATAAAAACGTATTGTGTTTGGTTAACAAATTTGCTTGCATTTCATCAATAAATCTTGAGGGGTGATAAACTTCATGACATTCCAATACTTTTTCCATATTTCTTAATTTAGTCTTGGGTATTGATTTGAAATAACCAATTATCTCTTCTTTATAATTTTTTTTCATATAAAAATATGCATGTGCTAATTCATGTTTAAAGAATTCTTCTTCCCCAATGATTGAACTAATTATAATAAATTTATTTTTATCAATTTCAGAAATTTTTTCTATTAACTCTTTTTCTTCTTTAATCAAATCAAATTTTCCCTGTATGAAAGGTTTAAAATTATAGTCTGGAATGTTAAATCCTCCTGCAATGTCTCTAAATCTTAATTCATATTCTTTTCCCATAGAAGTATGTAATCTAAACCACCTTTCAAATTGTTTTTCACTAAAAATTTTGCCTTTAAACTTTGGATTTTCGTAATACCCATGAAGTTTCATGAAAGTGTTTGCTATTTTTTCACGCTTCTTAAACCCAATATAAAATATTCCTTCTGAAATTTCTTTCAGTTTCATAAATAATTAAAAAAATCTAGCTTTAAATTAATAATTGTAATAAATAATAATGATTAAATATCTTCAATTCCATAAAAAATTATGGAAAAAATATTTATTTCTTATAGATATACTGGAGAAGAACCAAAAAAATTGAATATTCTTCTAAATAAATTAGAAAAAGTTCTTTCAAAAAAAGGGTATGAAGTTTTCCATTCAATGAAATTAGAAAAATATTTTATTGAAAATAATTTTTCAAATGAAGAAATCTATAGAAAATGTTTGGAAATACAAGAAGGCAGCGATATTTGTTTAGGATTAATAAAATCCGGGGATGAAAGTAATGGCATGAAGATGGAATTTGAAAAAGCAATAGAAATTAATCAAAAATATATTTTAGCAATAAAGAAAGAATTAGATTTTCCAGAATATAGGGCAGAAGCAGAAAAAATAATTGAATTTAATAATTTAAATCATTTATGCCAGCTTTTAGAAAAAGAATACTTTTAAAAAATAGACAAATTATCCTAAAATATGACAAGAGTAAAATTAACTACAACACATGGAGAAATAACCATTAATCTTTACAAAGATATGCCAATAACAACTGAAAATTTTCTTAATTTAGTAAAACAAGGAACGTATGACAATACAATTTCTCATAGAATTATTCCAGATTTCATGATTCAAGCAGGAGATCCAACAGGAACTGGCTATGGCGATCCAAAAATTCCCAATATACAAGATGAATTCACCCATGCAGGCGGAAACAAGAATAATCGGGGAACAATCTCCATGGCAAATGCAGGACCAAATACAGGCTCATCACAATTTTTCATAAATTTAGTTGATAATAATTTTCTTGATTCTAAACATCCTGCTTTTGGAAAAGTAATCGAAGGGATGGATGTTATTGATGAAATAGCAAAAGTCCCAACGGACCAAAACGATAGGCCCCTTAAAGAAGTTAAGATAATAAAGGGAGAAATTTTATAAAATGGCAGAATCAATTTTAAAATTCAATATTTATCAAATATATTTTCCAGGACATGAAAAAACAACTTATGTTTTAGAAAAATTATCTTCTGAAGGAAAACAATTTGATTGGAAAGAAAAAGGATATTCTTCATTACTTGAATTATCAGACAAAATAAAAGAATTAAATCCAGATTTATCAAAACCAATTTATTTCAAAAATTTAAGAAAAAATGACTTTGCATTTAGATTGCAAAAAGAAAATGGCGCTGTTTATTTAGAACAAACATTTTCTTTAGAAAAACAAAAAACACTTGCAGATTTGTTATACAATCAATTAAAATGAATGGACAAATACCAAACACAAAAATTCTTTACGGAAAATTGAAAGAAAATGATTTAGAAAAATTCATTAAAACATATAAAGAAATAGGTTTGTTTGTAACTGCTCCTTTGCCTTCAATAGATTCAATAAATGACTATAATAAAAATTTAAAAGAATTTGAAATTACTCCCAGCCCAAGTCCGGGAGAAGCAAATAATAAATTATTAATAGGAATAAAATATCATAAAAATGGAAATTTATACGTGGATGCACAAATTCATCCAGGAGAAGAAAACATCAAAAATCCTGAAGAATTAAAAAATAAATACCATAAATTAATAAGACAATATTTCTTAAGAGAATAATATATTCGTAAAAACTTCTATAATCATAAAAATTTTTATTCTTATGCAGGACGTTGTCTAATCAGTCTTGAGGAGGTGGCTTCCTGCAATTTAATCTTTGATTTAATTGGCTGGTATCTTTAGATTGTCCTGCAATTTAATCTAATATATTTTCTAAAACATATTTCTTTAAAAAAGTAGAAAATTTTCCTAAAACATGGAAAATGAGATTTATTTAATCGGAGGATTCACAGGTTGGAGGAAAGATTTCATAAATGCTTTACCAAATACAAAATTTATTAACCCGATAAATAACAATCAATCTTCAAATGCAAGACTAATAACTGATGATATGGGTGCAGCATCAAATAAACCCTCTTTAGCTTATATCAAAGAAGAAACAAGATTAGGAACAATGTCTTATTCTGAATTAGGGGGTGGAAGAGCAACAGCAAGACCGATAATTGCAGTAGATGAAAATGAAATTAAAGATTTGATATTGGATAAAGTAGCATCATATAAATTCAACACAAAAGAAGAATGCTATGATTTTTTGTCTAAAAATCCGAAATTAATTTCTAATCAAAATTCAATTCCTGAAATTGATAAAACAAAATCAAGAGAACCATACAATTCTATTTTATTTGCAGGAGATATAAATAAACAAATTGATGAATTATTGCATGAACAAGTTGCTAGATATAATAAAAAAGTTTCAATTTTTGACATTGGACAAAATTTAGAAGAAATACCTAACAAATATGATATAATTGTTGTAAATTATGAAAACGGAAAAAAACATGATAAAAATGCTTTGTTTTTGATGGGGTTGGGATATCAAGTAAAAGTTCCTATCATTTCTTTAGAAGGAAACAATATACCCTATCCTCCCTTACAAGGTTTAGCAAGGAGAACTTTAACAGGACCAGATAGATTAGTTTATGCAAGAGAATACTTAACAAATTTAAAATCTCAATACATTGAAGACGAATCAATGATCTACTATGAATTAATGAAAAAATTCAATCAATAAAAAATAAAAAAAATAAAAAAATAAATTTATTTCAGTTTGAAACTAGCACTAACAGTTGCAGTCACTTCTTTTTCACCAGGTTGTATATTAGAAACCGCTTCTTTTGCAAGAGCAGCATCTTCCATAACTCCACCGGCTCTAGAAGAATAAACATTCCAAGGATAATAACCAAATTCATTAACTTGTACTGAAACAAGTTTACCAACTTTTTTATCAAAACCTTCAGCAACAGCTTCAGCTTTAATTGTGGCATCCTTTGCAGCAAGTTTCATAGCTTCAGCTTTATACATATTTTGAGATTCACGAGTCAACTCAAAATTAATATAGCTAATTCCCGCTCCAGCATCAACACCTACATCAACAACTGTACCAATTAAATCTTGCTCATCAATTGATAATTCAACTTTAACCGAATGAGTTGCTTTGTAACCATCACATTCTCTACTTCCGTCCGCCCATTCACAGTTCTCATAGATATTAAAATTTTCAGTGATAATTTCTTTTCTTTCAAATCCTTCCAAAACTAATGAATCAATCAAATCATTCAAAATTTCAGAATTGGCATCTTTAGCCTCAGTTGTTGTTTCTCCTTTAGTTTCAATATTGAAATAAACTGTAATTAAATCAGGCATAGCATCAACACTTGCAATTCCTTGAACATTTACAGTATCGCCCCCATATCCAGAAGTAACACGGTTAAAAGAAAAAAGTGCAATCAAAGCTATAACTAGAACAACACCCGAAATAATCGAAGTTACAACAATAGCATTATTTTGTTTTTTCATTTTATATCCTCCTTTTTGCCTTATATTCATTTTCCATAAAATATATTGAATTTTATTATATATAAATAATGCGAAGAGTTCTAATAAAATTGAAGTTATTATTTATCCAGGTATATTAGATCTACAAAGCAATAGGTTTCTTTTCAAGAATTGGTCTATATCTTTTTTCAAAAGTTTTCATTGCAGTAACAAAAGAGATAGGTAATTCTGCTACAACTTGTTTCAAACCTTTTGTAAACATCCTATCATAAAATACTTCATATAATTTTGATTCCATAATATCCATAAATTCGGGATCTTCTTTTAAAATTTCTCCTTGACGAATTTTCGAATAAGAAAAGAATCTCTCTTCCCCATCAATAACCTCATTAACATACATAGCCATAGAATCAACAAACATCTCTTCAAAATATTCTTTAAATTCTTCTCTTCTTTTTTCTATTTTAGTTAAAGAAGGTTTTAGTTTAGGTGCACCTTCCAATACTTTATCAATTAAATTTGAATCTTTTGTAGATTCAGGCAACCTAATAAATCCAGAATCAGAAAATCCATACTTTTTATTCAAATAAATTGAATTTCTAAATCTATCACTTATGTCATGGCCATATTCATGAGCAATTACATGTTTAATATAAGAAATATTTCCATTTTTAATAAAATCTTCATCCAAAATAATTGAATTTAATCCAGAAACACACATACCGTTAATATAATTATTAGATGTTTTCTTTTTACCATATTGAATTTCCTGCAATTTTTCCTGAGAAGCAACACCCAAATTTAATGGATGAACATTGATCCCGTTTAATTTATAAGAGTCAATAACTTTTTGATGAACATCAATAACTTCCTTGATCTTCTTCTCAATATCTAATTCTTTCAATAGTTTATTTGCCTCTTCTTCTCTTTGTTTTTCCTCTTTTTCTAATTCTTTCAATCTTTTTCTTCCTTCAGAAATAACCTTATTTTCTTTTTCCCATTCTTCTTTTAGCTTATTCCAAAACTTCTTAAACATAAAAATATATCAAAATTAAAATTTATAAATATTTCTAATTGTAATTATTACAAAAAGGTAACAATTTACAATTTCTTCCAATTTATAATTGAATATGCGAATAATATTAGTAAAGCCCCAGCCAAAAACCACATCCAAATCAAGCTAGGAGATGAACTGAACATTTCAGGAGCGTGAGTTATCATTATATCTTTAACCCCATCACTTGCTCCAGCAGAGTATAAACTATTTGCCATTGAAGGCACAGCAACATCTGCAGATTTTTCCATCATAATCTCTCCACTTCCAACTTCCAAATTTCCAACTCCCCACCTAATTCTATCATAAACCCAAACAGCAAAAGTTCCAACAGCAGCCAACATAAATCCTGGAATCAAAGTTTTCATCTTATCTCCAAACCCTCTTTTAGGCGAAATAACAATAGACTTGTTACTTAACTCATACATTGCAATCTTTTTCCCCTTCTTACTCCAGAAAAAATTCTTCCTCTTTTGAACAAGGCCACTAGCCAATAATTTTTTCATATTATAATCCATAGTATTCATTGGAATATTCAAAGCATCTGACAAATCCTTCTGCGAAGCCTCATCATGATCAACCAAATAATCAATAATTTTCTTACAAGTTTTACTACCTAAAACATCCGCAAGACTTTTGGTCTTACTGTCCTCCATAGACATCATAATAAACTTATCATCTGACATAAACAAAACAAGAAAATATATTTTATAAATAATGCGAAGGGTTCGAATTTGGTTGAAGTTATTGGATTTTATCCTTTACAAACATTTATATAAAAAAGATTTATCATATTAACTATGAATAAAGAAATCAAACAAGTTTTGTTTCCTTTAGGAATTGGTTTGACAGCAATAGGTGTGATTTTTGGATTAACAAATGATAAAATATTTTTCTCATTAATAGCGATAGGAATAATTATGATTATTCTATCAGTTTTGAAAAGGAACGGATAAAAAATAGCTATATTTACATGAATGATTTAATTAAAGAAAATAAAAACTGCCTGGTATTGCCATAAAGACCATACCAAGGAATATATTAATTATATTAAATTTTACCATAAATCCTTAATCTAATTTTTTAACAAAATCCCCCTTTCCCACCAAGTAATAACATCAAATTAATAAATCAATCAATATTTCTAAACCCCTATGAAATCCGAAATACTCTCATTTATCCGAGAAAACAACCTCTCACCATTCAATCGAACAAAAACTTCCCTTTCGCCATTAAAATCCATTTACAAAACAACTGATGCAAAAAGAATCCACAACAGAACTTTACAAAAAATATCTGAAAATTTTATTTTTTCTGAAACTTCAAACATATTTAATTTCTTCAAATTTACAAATGATGTAACAGAAATAAAAAAGAGGCAATTATTTTTCTCAAATTTACAAAACATTCAATTAGAAAACAATTTCCTAGAATCCCTTGCTCCTCCCCGTTCTTGGTGGAAACCGCGATATGATGTGAGCGTTGTAACAGAAGACGCAGAAACATATAACAAATTAAAAAAGATGAATTGTCCAGTTCAAATGTTAATCTCAGAACAAGACACAGTTCTATTGGAAGAAAAAGATGTGGTTCAAGTAATTAACTGTCCAGAATTCCAAATAGCTTTAGAGTCCTTGCCCCAAGCAGTATTTTATAAAAATATTGAAGAAATTTATTTAGAAAGATTTCTAGAAGAATTTTCAGGTCACACAAACAATTTAGAAATAATAAAACAAAATCCAACTATTAAAACTCTAAAAGAACTGACAGAAGAATTAATGCCCTTAATTTATTTAACAAAAGATGGAGAATCAAATTCAATTGATCCAGATGAAATAGAATCAAAAATAATAACTGCAAATCAAAAAATTGAAGAAAAAATAAAACAACTAACTCTTTCAGGAAATTCTCTAATCCAAATACTTTCAAAAGGAGACTTGCCAGAAGAATTAAAAAAAACAATTGAAGAAACAATTGAAGAATTAAAAATTCCAAGGCAAGTTTTAGAAATTGGAATTCCACTAAAACTAGACGAAGAAGAACTTCAAAAACTAATCCAACATCAAAATGCAAACGAATTTTCAGAACTTGCAGAAACAATAAAAGATAACTCAGATAAATTAAAAAAAATTCCTGAAAAACTAAAAGACCTAAACGATTTAATTCTATACTTCGACTTCTTAGCTGGAATTTCTAAATTCATAAACAAAGAAATGCACTTCCCAGAAATAAATCACGAACTAGCAATACAAAAATCAAATAATGTTTTCTTAGAAAACCCTCAGCCAATTTCATTCAATCTTTCAGAAAATATACAAGCATCAATTTTAACAGGGGCGAACTCCGGTGGAAAAACAACACTAATCGAACATGTTTTGCAACTAATAACTATAACACAATTAGGTCTTCCACAATCAGGAAAAAACAAATTTCCATTATTTGAAGAAATATATTATTTTGCAAAAAATAAAGGTTCAAACTTGAAAGGAGCATTCGAAACACTTCTAACACAAATGTCAAAAATAAAACCAGGAAATAAAACATTAATTCTTGCAGACGAAATAGAAGCAGTAACAGAACCAGGTGTTGCCGGAAACATAATAGCCGCAACAACAGACTACTACATAAAACAAAACTGCTATCTAATAATCGCAACACATTTAGGACACGAAATACAAAAAATACTTCCAGAAAAAACAAGAATAGACGGAATAGAAGCAACAGGACTAACAGAAAGCTTCGAACTAATAGTAAACCACAATCCAGTTCTAGGAAAACTCGCCCACTCCACACCAGAACTGATAGTAGAAAAAATGGCCAACAAAGAAAACAAGGAATATTTTAAATTCTTAAACCAGTTTTTGAAAGGGAAGAAGTAGATTTAAATAATAAAATATGTATATTATTTGATGAAGAAGAAATTTGAAAAAATTTTTATGTATGCAGGCATGATTTTTGTGGGGTTACTATTTATAGGATTAATAATAACTTTAATTCCCGTAAAATATGAACTTGAATTTTATTTGAATGATGAATTTTTAGTAGAGGGGGACATATATTTTAATGATATTTTTATGGGTTCTACAGATAATGGATTAATAAAAATTGCTGAAAAAAAATTAGGTCCAGGAAAATTAATATTTGTAGGCATAGATAATGAAGGGAAAAATTATTCGATTAATTATGATATGTATGAAGCAGATTATGATTCTTATTATTTAACTTTTACTTTCAGTGAAGAAGACATTATTTCTTCACAATTAGATTTAGCCAATATTAATGAAAAAAATATTCGGAATGAGATTTTTGATTTAATAAATACGAAAAGAAAAGAAAATTGGATAGAAAAAGTAAAAAGAAATGAATTTTTAGATGGAATTGCACAAGATTATGCGGAAAACATTAAAGAAACCGATTTATTTGCACATACCCCTGAAGAAGGCTATGATTTAAGTAGAAGATTTGAAGAAAAAGAAATTTTTTATTTTTCTGCTTCTGAGGTTTTATCACAAAATTATTTTTATAGCGAGGAAGAATTTGTGTCTGATGTTGTAGAAGGTTGGATTTCAAGTCCAGGTCATCGTTCAACAGTGCTTGATCCAGATAAACCAATTTTATGGGAAAGTGTTGGTGTTGGGGTATCATGTAAAGAAAATATTGAAGGAATTATTTGTTATACTGTTGCAGTTTTTGGGAATTTGGAATTGAAAATAAATGATCAATTAAATGAAGATTATTTTATTCCTTATGAATTATATCCTGCAGGTTTTGAGTATAATTATCCTGTCAATATAAAAATTATTTTCAATTCAGAGTATAATATGGATTTGCTTTTATTGGAATCATTGGATGATTTTGACAAATTAATTGAAAGAAGACAATATAACGAGATTTTTGAAGAAGAAAAAATGAAGAATTTTGAGACTGAAATTGAAATACAAAGAGGAAATGTGTTGGTTCCTCATGCAAGCGTAAGAGATAGCCATTATAATATTACTGTGCTATATAATTACGAGAATTAATTTATCCATCTTAAAATTCATTTCTATCCATAAACCTACAAAACCTTTAAATAACTAAACTAATTCTAACCAACATGGAAAAAGACATCGGAAAACTACCAAAAAACGATACAACAGAAATCGTACTTAGAATCGATGACTTTGCAGATAAACGGGGATTCACAATTAGAGAATTTGTGACTTCTGATAGATACACAGGATTTACAAAATCAGGTGTAAGAATTTTAGCTAAAGATTGGCAAAAATTCAAGGAAATGATTAATTCTGTCAACGATGAAGACATGAAAGAAGCACTCCCAGAAGATCAAAAAACTCTAGATGAAGCAGCAATGGCTGATGCGCAAGCAGAAGAACAAAAAGCCGAAGCACCTTCAAAAGAAGAACTACCTGATTACTAATAAAGTCATTAAATTTTTACTTCTTATTTTTTATTTTTATTTTTATATTCTTAATGAAATAAATAATTATTGTTAGTTTTTTATTAACTCCCTTTCACAACTCTCCAATTCTCAATGCTCTACAGCAGAACAGATAATTTAATTATCAATTACGAACAAAATGAATTAAATAATTATGAATACAAATTCATAACATTTATAAAGTATAATGAATACTTATTCATAATTAAATTAGGAGAAAAACAAAAAATGCCAAATAAAGACGGAACAGGACCAAACGGAAACGGCCCAAAAACAGGAAGACAAATGGGGAACTGTGAAGGAAAAGAACCACAAGAACTTCCAAGAGGAAGAGGCCAAGGAAGAGGCTTTGGTAAGCGGGGCTGTAGAAGAAGAAATTGTGATTAAATGAATACACATTCAAAACATTTATAAATTATTTTTATTTTTATTATTTTATGCCAAGGCCATGTAAAAACAGAAGAGTAAGGGGAAAACCAAATACAAATCATTTTAAGCCAGCAGGAATTCCTGCATCTGATTTAGAAGAAATTGAATTAGAAATGCCAGAATTTGAAGCACTGAGATTAATTTATACAAAAAATTTACCTCAAAATGAAGCAGCTAAAAAAATGGAAGTTTCACAACCAACTTTATCCAGAATATTAACATCTGCAATAAAAAAAGTTTCAAATGCAATTGTAAATGGGAAATCTATAAAAATAAACAAAGATTAAAATTAAAATGAAAGCGGTGACAAAAAACAGAATTGTAATGTCTATAATTATTTTAGGAATAATTTTAATTTCATTTTTTTCATTAACAAAACCTTCTCCAGAAACAGATGAAGAAATAGTTCAATGCATTGGAGAACAAGCAACACTTTACACTCAATTAGGTTGTTCCCACTGTAAAACACAAGAAGAGTTGTTTGGAGAAAACATAAAATATATAGAAATGGTGGATTGTTTTTATGAAACTGAAAAATGTGAAGGAATTTTAGCAACTCCAACGTGGATAATAAAAGAAAAACAATACACTGGAGTCAAATCAATAAATAAATTAAAGGAGTTAACTAATTGTTAAAATGGCAGACATTTTGAGTTTTGGGAGAATAACTGCTTTGGCTCTAGCAGATTCAGTAAACCCTTGCGCAATAGCAGTTCTAACAATGGTTTTGGTTTCTATTTTAATTGAAAATCCTAAGAAAAAAAAGAATGTTCTTTTTGCAGGATTAGCCTTTATTTCTTCAATATATATTGGATATTTAGTATATGGCACAATTATTATTCAATTCTTCAAAATATTTGCTAATTTCTTAAGAGAAAATTCAATTTATGTTTACAAAGGACTAGCAATATTGGCGATGGTTTTAGGAGGATTAAATATAAAAGATTATTTTAATTACAAAAAAGGATCCTTCGCAACAGAAATGCCTTTATTTATGAGACCAAAAGTAAAAAAAATAATAAAAAAAATAACTTCACCAAGTGGAGCATTCATAATTGGTTTTGTTGTTACACTTTTCTTACTGCCTTGTACAATGGGACCATACATTATAGCTTCAGGTTTATTAGCTGAATTAGGAATATTGGGGGCACTTCCATGGTTAGCATATTATAATTTATTGTTTATAATACCAATGCTTGCAATAGTTCTCTTGGTCTATTTTGGATTTAGCAAAGTAGATGAAGTTTCAGGTTGGAAAGAAAGAAACATAAAGAAATTACACTTAATCGCAGGAATTTTATTATTCTTGGTAGGAGTAGCTTTACTTAATGGTTGGTTGTGAAAATATCAAGCATAATTAACGGGTATTTCTTCTTCAGTTTCATCACTTTCTTCTTTAGGATGGCAATGATTACAATTACATGATCCACAATGGCAACATTTTCCACAATTAGGACATAATATGTGGCCACATTCTACACAATAGCCTTCCGGCTTATTTGTTTTTTTATCTTCATCCATTTTTATTAACTATTTACATTTACAAGGAGCACATTTACATCCGCCCCCACATTTTTTACAAAGTTCTTTCCCACATTTTTTACACTTTTTCATAAAATAAAAAATCAAAAGAACTATTTAACGACAAAGACGAATATATTTGCATAAATTATTACAAAACTAATTTTGTCAATCAAGTATGTTTGAAAAAACAATGAATAAAAGAGTTTTCGTTTTTTTAGAATTTTTAATTGGAGGGATAATCTTTGGAATATTGGAAGATATAATTTTAATAAAAATTGTCAGTAATCAAACAATAACCCCATATATTTTTTTAATAATTTTTTTAATAACTTTACCCTTTGCATTTTTAGGAGAATATGTTATAGATAAAATAGATTTTTTAAAAATATTCAAATTAAAAAAGAAATATAGAAAAATAGAAATTTTTTCAGAATTTTTAATTTTTGGAATTATTTTGGGGGTTGTTGAAGATATAATAGCTTTTCATTTTTCAATAGGGGATCAAATAACTTCTAATATTATTTTAACTGCCACACTAATAGCAATACCTTTTGCTTTTATAGGGGAATTTTTGTTTGATAGAATTAATTTCAAAAAATCTTTAGAAAAAAGAAAAATAAAATTCAAAAAACCAGAACATTCCTAATAAAAAACCCTCCGTTAAAATAAAAAATATTTCAGTTCAAATAATTAGGCATAAGAGAATTATGTCCAAGCTGAATCATCAAATCAACCTTGTCTTCCATTCCCAATGGAGTATCGCAAGCACCAAAACAAGTTCCCAAATAGATAATAAATTCAGCAGAAGTTTTTTCTTTCAAATAATCAACAATAGCTTTAGAATACTGTTTCAAACCATCAGGAAATTGCAATAAAACCCTTTTAGCTTTCTCTTCCTGAATCAAATTTACAATTTTATCAAAATCTAAATTATACTCTTCATTCAAATCTTCAAGCTTCCATTCTTTCATAATTTAAAATACAATTCCCCAATTATAAATTTTTGCTAAAACTAAAACAAATCAATTCTCCCTAAAATTTAAGAACCAAATATAATTCTATATATCATGAAAAGAGGCATATATTACTTAGTTATTTTATTGATAATTTTTTCCATAACTTTTATTTCGACTACCGAAGATAAACATCCAAAAATAGATAAAAAAATAATAAATGAATTAGAAAAATCAGAATCTGTTCGAGTGATGATAAAATACAAAGAAGAAAATCAAAAAGAATTGTTTTCTACTAAAACGCAAATAATTCCTAAAGAAAAAATAAGACATCAATTCGAGGGAAAATTTTCAGCAACATTGACAGAAGAAGAAATAATGGAATTGGAAAATAATCTCGAAGTTGAATCTGTTGAAATTATTGAAAAAAAATATTTATTTCTTCAAGAATCGGTTCCTTTAATTAACGGAACAGAGGCGCAACAAATACAAATAAATAACCAAAATTTAACTGGGAAAGGCCAAACAATATGCGTTTTAGACACAGGTGTAGATTTTACTCATCCTGATTTGCAAGGACAGAATGTAACATGTAACATCGATTGTATTTCCGGAGCAAATTGTTTTTCAAATTGTTCTTTAGGGGATAATAATGGACATGGAACCCATGTTGCAGGAATTGTGGCTGCAAATGGCTCAATTAAAGGAGTAGCACCTGGAGCAAAAATTGCTTCAGTTACTGTTTGTAACACAAGTGGTTGTTGGGATAACGACATAGAAGCAGGAATTCAATGGTGTATAAATAATCAAGAAAATTACAATATCTCTGTAATATCTATGAGTTTGGGAGGAGGCCAATATTCAAACTATTGTAATGGAGATTATTTATCTTCAAGTATTAATAATGCAGTTAATCAAAACATCTCAGTTGCAACAGCAACTGGAAATACAGATAATACAATTTATACAAATCCAATAGCAGGAATAGCTAGTCCAGCATGTATTGAAAATTCAATAAGGGTTACTGCAATAAATAAAGATGAATCATATGCTTCCTATGCATTTAGGCACCAGAATTTTTTAGACATTATTTCAGCACCAGGAACAAATATAAATTCGACAATGATTCAAAATCCTTCTGGAAACATATTATCTGAATGTGGAACGGGGACAGACTACTGTGATGTATCGGGAACCTCTATGTCTACTCCCCACGTTTCTGGGACAATAGCAATCTTAAATCAATATAAAAAGTTAGAATCAAATAAAACTTTAACTCCAAATGAAATCGAAACCATTTTAATAAATGCTGGAAAACCAATCAATGATACGGGTGAAACAAATGAAAACTTTTCAAAAATACAAATTTATCAAACAATCCTCTACGCTGACGAACAAGCCCCAAACATAACCTACATGTCTCCACCAAATAATTCATTAAGAGAACCTCAAAATCAATCTTTCACTTGCAATGCAACTGACTTATTACAATTTGCAAATTTAACAATTGAAATTTACAATTTAACATCACTTGTAAAAAACATATCAGCAAATCAAACCTCACTCACAACATACATAAACACAACAATAGATCAAGTTTACAATTGGTCCTGTATAGCAAAAGACAATAATTCAAACGCACAAACAAAAACTTTTTTTTTAACTTCATCACCAATTCAAACACAAATTATAAGTCCAGAAAACAACACATATACAAACCAAAATGAAACAGAATTTAATTGTTCAGCAGAAACTACAAAAGAATTATCTAATATGACTTTGTTCATCTATGAAAATAACACCCTTATTCACAATGAAACTAAAAACACTTCAGGAAATCTAAATTATTCAATTTTTAATTACAATTTAACTAATGAAACAACTTACAAATATAATTGCCTTGCAATAAACAACCTTTCAGAACAACATCAAACAAAAAACAATACAATAACCTATGATATAACTAAACCAAAAATAAATTTAACTTCACCAACAAACAACACAAGAACTCAAACAAAAACACATACATTCCAATATAATCAAACTGAATCAAACAAAGATTATTGTAACCTTACAATAAATAACCAAAAATATTCTTCTTTTACACAAACACTTTCTAACGGGATTTATCATTGGAATGTCACTTGCACAGATTTAGCAAATAACACTAATACCTCAGCAACTTACAAATTAACAATTTATACAGAAGTAGTTGAAAACAACGGCGGAGGAAGTTCAAGTTCTACTCCAACATCTTCAACAATCCAAAAAACAATAGAAATAACAGGACAAGAAATAATTGAAGGTACAACAAAAAATATAGATCAAAATACAATAACTTCATTTAAAATAAAAAATAATAACCATCAATTAAAATTGCATTCACTAAACACAAACAAAGCAAACATAACCATATACAGCACTCCAATAAACATTATACTATATCAATATCAATCAAGAAAGATAAATCTAGACAATGACAAAACATATGATTTAGAAATAATTCTTTTATCAATCGAAAATGAAAAAGCAGATATTTTTATGAAAGAAATAAATGAAACAATTGCAATAAAGCATTTGTTTGAAGAACAAACAAATAAAACTATAGAAATAGGAGAACCAAAAATAACTTTCTTTCAAAAAATATTAAACTTATTTCAAAAACTTTTTAATTTTATTAAAAGATTTAGATTATTTTAAAAAATAGTTCCCTATAATTGGAATTTAAAATCTTACTTTCAATTTTTTGTAAATGAACACAAAGTGTACTTGGACTAACACCTATTTTTCTAGATAATTCATTTAAATTAATTTTCTTTGGAAATTCATAATATCCATGTTTCAATGAAGGTTCCAAAATTTCTTTTTGTTTAGGAGTTAAAATTTCATCCAAATTAAAATCAACTTTAATTTTAGAAAACTTTGTAATATCTATTCCTTCTTCTTCTATTGGTTCCATAACCTTTTCAATATCAATATCCCTCAAAATAAATTTTAATCGTTTATCTTTTTCAAGAAATTCAACCGGCCAACTTAAAATTGCCCGAGAATTTTTAATGATTTTTGGTATTAATTTATCCGGAGCCAAATAATAATATAAATTAGAGTTTTTGTGAAAAACATCAAAAGAAATTTTGGGGTAATTTTTTCTCATAAATCTTCTAATTCTTTGAAAATTTTCATTTTCAAGCTTCAACAAACCAGAAATAAAATTATCGGAATAAACATTGGCATGCCTAATTATAAATTTTGTATCTGGAAAATTCTGAACTAAATTATTTTCCCATAGATTTGGAATATCCAAATCCAGATTAAGCATTATTAAATTGTTTCCATCCATCTTTTTTATATCTTTTTACGAACGATTATATTCCAACGTTAAAGACAATATTAATTACAATATTTTATTATTAATAATTATTTAGAAAAAAACATAAAAGAAAATTTAAAATGATAAATAAAAAATTATTTTATCCTAAACACAAGTTCCCAACGTTTGATTGCCTTCAATTACAATACATCCAGCTAAATATATGTTGCCTGTAACATTTAAATTACCAGTAACATTCAAATCACCATTAATTGTTAAAATATCTGCATCAAATCTTCCATCAATTAGGGGAGTGTTTGTATCAATATTATCAATCATTAATCTTTCATTAATTGTATTACCTGTTCCAGAATATGGGCCAATATAAATAGAATCATTAGCAAGACTAAACCATCCAGAACGATCCCCAATAGCTATATTATTTGTTCCTTCCATATCTAATGCAACTTCCCAACCTATAGCTAAAACCCTATCAACTTCACTATTAACTCCTGAATCATGCCCAATAAAGATAGAATTATTTCCCACATTATTCTGATTAACCACTCCATTACCAATCAAAATTAAATCATTGCCTGCATTTCCATAGCCTGCTCCATCCCCTATTGCAATTACATTGTCTCCTTCATTTATCCATCCTGTTTCACTACCAATAAAAATATTATTGTCTCCTTCTTGACTATATCCTGCTTCATTTCCTAAAGAGGTTAAAGCAACACCGATATTGTTATATCCTGCATTATAACCAACAGAAGTTACATCATTTCTTGTATTTCCTAATCCAGCATTTGATCCAACAAAAGTACTAGAATTACCTTGATTGTTCCAACCTGCATAATAACCTAAACCTGTAAAAGCATCACCTTTATTTCCTCTTGCTGACCAATATCCTACAGCAGTTGTAGTTGTTCCAGAGTTTCCATAAGCTGCATCATGTCCAATTGCAACCAAATTATCTGACCAACTACTATTATAAGCTGACTGATAACCAACAGCTGTTAATCCATAACCATCACTATTATAACCAACATTATTTCCAATTAAAGTGCTTTGATATCCAGAATTGCCTCTTCCTGCAAAATAACCAATAGCAACAATATCTCCAGCAGTATTTTGATATCCTGCACCATTTCCAATAAAAACATTCCTATCTCCAGTTCCAGCATTTTCATATCCTGCATTATCTCCAATTGCAGTTACATTGTCTCCTCCGTTATTATAAAGTGCTTGCCCACCAATTCCAATATTTCTACTTCCCGTACTTGAGGTTAGTGCGCTATATCCTATACCTATATTATAATTTCCAGAAACTATATTATATGCATAAGAGCCAATTCCAATATTATAGTTACCCGCCAAGGAAGAACCACTAAATGCTCCAATAAATACATTATCATTTCCTAAATTCGATTGGCCTGCAAGACTTCCAACAAAGACAGAATTATTACCTTCATTAAAAATACCTGAGTTTGCACCAATGGATACCACATAATCTCCAATGTTATTTCCTCCTGCAGAAACTCCAAAAACATCAACTCTATCTCCAGAATTTTCATATCCTGCTTGAGTTCCAACGGCAGTTAGTAATCTTTCACTATTATAATATCCAGATTCGTGCCCTATTGCCGTAACTCCAAGCCCAGAACTATTCCATCCAGAATCTGTTCCAACAAAAACGCCACTATTTCCATCATTGAATTGTCCAGCCCTTGATCCAACCGCAATAACATTTTCTCCTGTATTTTGAGATCCCGCAGCATAACCCAAAGAAGTCAAACCCCCTCCCTGATTATTTAATCCTGCAGTTGCTCCAACTGCAGTTACCAAACCAGCTGTATTGCTTCCTCCCGCCCAATATCCAACTGCAGTAACTCCATTAAATTCCAAAGAAGGAGTGATTAAATTTCCAACATATACGGATAAATTGCTTTCACTTGTATAAAAATTATTTGCCTCAAAATTATTATTTCCCAAATCAACATCCTGTGTTGCACCAGTATAAGGAACTAAATTAGAAGTATCGCCGCTGCTGCTAACATCACTCAAACAATTTCCCCCAGTAATACAAATATCCCCTGTCGCATTCAAATCACCATTAATTGTTAAAATATCTGCATCAAATCTTCCATCAATTAGGGGAATACTAGTATTTTCAATATCTATCATCAATCTATTACTTATAGAATTATCTTGCCCAACATTATTTCCAAGGTATATTGAATTATTTGCTAAATTATTAATTCCAACATCATAACCCAAAGCAACCACACTATTTCCTTTGTTGAACTGTCCTGCAGTTGCCCCAATAAAAGTAGACCAATTCCCTTCATTCTCAGAACCCGAATCAAGACCAAAAGCTGTTAAAGCTATACCTTTATTATTTAATCCAGAAAGGGCTCCCACCATTGTAGAAGATGAACCAAGATTATTATTTCCTGCATTATACCCAATAGAAACAACTGCATTAATTTCTGCAAAAAGGTTGCTTGTATAAATATTTCCAGAATTAATTATTCTATTTCCTAAATCAACATCCTGTGTTGCGCCAGTATAAGGAACTAAATTAGAAGTATCTTCTCCACCACTAACATTACTCAAACAATTCCCTGAATAAGTACAAAAATCAGTTGCATTAATTTGGCCTGTTGCAAAATCGCCTTGAATTAAAGGGACAGAATTAACATTATTTTGTCTAACGATAAATTGATTAGACAAAGTGTTATCTCTTCCAGCTTCATATCCGATACCAATAACATTGTTTCCAGAATTACTCCTTAAAGAACCTTCACCGATACCCACAGAACCATTTCCTTGATTCAAATAACCTGAATATCTCCCAAAAAATGAAGAAAATTCTCCTTGATTTTGTTGAGCTGCATTTGAGCCTATAGCTAAAATATTATCTCCTGAATTTAAATAACCAGCAGCTTGACCATAAGCTGTTAAATGCAATCCAGAATTTGAACGTCCTGCATTAAAACCCACTGCAGTCATATAATTTCCTGTATTCTGATATCCTGCATCAGCTCCAATCTTCAGATTATTATTATCTGAAACATCAAAATTTTTTGCAATTATTGCATTTGATCCCAAATCAACATTTTGTGTTGCACCAGTATATGGGACAAATTCTAATCCTCCTAACGAAGTAGAAACAGCCAAATCAACATATTCCTTATCAACCAATGAACGATTAGTATAATTTGATGAATAATCTGAAAAATACTGTATGCCTAAGGTAACACTATTCTTATCTAGAAAAATGGCTCCGCTGGATGGAGAAAAACCAAGAGAATAATTCTCTGTAGTTAAACCCAAAGATCCCCCATCTAACTGAATCGTTGCTATTTCATTAGGACTTAATTCAGTTTGAAAATTAATTAAACTATCCTGAATATCAAATTGAGCAATTCTCCCATCATAATAATCACTAATTATTGAATAAAATGCATGGCCCTTATCTTGATAATTATTTATTTGTAAGTAATTGTTGGTTGCATTATTCAGAATTTCATATCCTGAAACTTCTCCTCCCAACTCAACAGTTCCTCCATTTTCAGACAAACCATTTGAAAAATTATAATTCATTGCACTTAATCTAGTTTCTATACTTTCTCCACCAATATAAATATCATTTGCAAAATATCCATTGGACCATCTTAAACTTGGAGAACCTATATCAAAAGTATCATCAAAACCTACTTGAGGAATCAAGCTACCATTAATATTGAGATTATTTACGGCCAAAGAAGTTACATTATATACATACAATCTCTGAGCAAAAATATCTCCAGAATCTATACTAACTCCTCCATTAATCCAACTACCATCAAAAGTGTATCTTCCCGTAATATTATCTCCTCCCTGTTGAACATAAAGTTGATCCAACCTAGTTGAATTGAAATCCAAATTATCGCCATTTTGTATAAACCAATTATTTGACCAACCAGAAACTCCTGCCCACCAATTAGTATAATTAGAAAAATTAACAGAATCAGAAGAAACCCCTCCTGAAACATAAGAACCGTTACATTGACGACTACCATCAGAAAAAACAATACAACTTTCATTATCAATTCCAATGGAATTACCATTTATTGTAGTTAAATTCATTAACCAACCATTCGGATTCCACTGCTCTCCCCATAACAAATAATCTCCCCAACCTTTTGCTAAAGTATTTGTAACAAAATTTTCCTGAGCTAATTCCTGACAAGAACATCCAGATTGCCAAGTTCCCGGCTTTCCATCCGCTGTTGTACAAGAAGAACTAATTTGATAATTACATCCATCCGCTGTTGCTGTATCGCCTTCACAAGCCATCCAACCAGATTCACATATCGCAGTTGTACAAGTAGAATAAACTGCATTCGCTGTTCCAAATGAAGTAACTCCTATTTGAATTTCACAACCTGTACCAGAAGTTCCCAAATCCGCATCACAATCTAAATAACCAGAGGAACACTGTGGCGAACAAACTGCATCATAAACTGCACTAGATTCTCCTGGGTAAGAAGTTGTTCCAATATCAATTTCACAACCATTCCCATCTGTAAAACTTCCATCACAATAAGTATATCCAGAAATACAATTTTCACATTGAGAAACCCCCCAATCAGTACATTGTGTCAATCTATTAACATTATAACAAGCAGAATCTCTTTGACAAAGAATATTACTTGCACATGAGCTACCAACATTATAACAATCAACTCCAAAACCAGGACTAGGTAAGCCAGGATTAGAGGTCGTTGTTGCAGGAGAAGGAACAGAAATTGCAGAAGTATCTAAACAAAGGGGGCTACCACCATCATCACCACAAATGTCATCCGGTGCACAAGAAACACCTGGAAAAACAGTGTCATCTGCACTAGGACAAGAAACTGGATCATTAACTAAAAGAGTTGCAGAACTAACAAAACTAAAAGTAAGAAGAACAATTCCAAAAATTAATAATATTTTTTTTATCATTTTAACCACAACACATCAAATCTTTTACTTGACTACATGGAGTCAAAAAAGCAGCTCCCGCTTGTGCATTCAATTCCCAATTCCAAAATGGTCCCAAATAATCTCCACTAGAACTTGTCCAACCATTACAATCATTTGAATTAGCAGTATAACCAGGAGGGCCATTTTGGAACCAAGGATATCCCGAATAATTATAATCGCCTGCAGCAATTGTAGAGAGTATTTCAGATTTTAAACAAAAATGACTTCCAGGATATTCATCATTACAAATTTTATTTGCTGCCGAATAACCAACCAAAGATCCATTACTTATATTTCCAGAATGTGTAGAATTTGTAGTTCCAACAATTTTACTATCTGCCAAACTTCCCAAAGGAGAATAAAAAAATTGTCTTTCAACCACGGCACCAGAATAATCCCTAAAATCTATATCAACCCCATTTATTGAATAATCCCTAAAATATTTTTTACCAAAAATTAGTCTCAAAGGAAAATTCGGATTTTCACCCAACATAACATTCCACCTACCATTCCTAATTCCATTATTAAAAGTTTCAGAATAAATCAAATTACCTCCAGTCAAATTATCATAAATTGAAATTGTTATTTCGCCAGATGAAACTATTGCCCCAGTAGCTTTAACTCTAACGCCAGTTCCTTGATCTGATAATGCAATATTTGTGTTTGCACTAATCAAAGAAACAAATAACAAAACCAAAATAAAAAACAATTTCAATTTCATTATGTCAAAAATTCCTCTTTTTTAACTATTTGAATTTCACGATTATTAATTCCAATTATTTTTCTAACCCATTCAACTTTATCATTTTCAATTTTTTGATTTAAATTTTCTTGAGGATAATAATAAGCTTTTTCCACCCAATAATTTCCAATTTCAAATCTTAAAATAAGAAGACGGCCTTTCACTTCAGATTTTGTAACTCTAACTTCGCCCTCTCCAGTTTCTGCAACTAAGTTAAAAATTTCTTGTTGAGTTAAACTTATTGTTTCTTCTCCCTCTGGCTTTCTTATCTCTTGTATTCCTGTTACTTCCTCCCTAAATGTATCTTCAAGAGAAGGAGATGGCTCTTCTTCAGGTTCTTGAATAGGTTCACTAATTGTTTCATTAGTAACATTAATTTCAACCTCATAACAAATTTCTTGGAAACTACAATTTTCAATAATACTTTCAGTGCAATTGACTTCCACACAAACGTTTTCACAAACTTCAATTGTTTGTTCACTACAATTTTCAATTTCTTCTTCAAAACAAACATCTCCACAAATGGTTTCATTGTTTTCTTCAACACATTCCTCGTTACAAGTCTCAACAATTTCAATAGAACAAACCTCTTCAGTTACATTTTCACAAACTTCTTCACAAGATTCATCACATTCCAAAACAGTTACATTTTCACAAACTTCTGTCTTATTACAAATTTCCTGAACGATTCTTCCTGTTAAATTATTCTGATAAAAAACAAAAATTATCAAAACTATTGCAATAAAAAAAAGTATCCAAGTATAATTTTTTTTAATAAATTTTGACTTTGACAATAGAATTCACCTCCTGAATATTTAAATTATTAGAATTTACAAAAACAGAAATTATGTCGCCAGGGTAGAAAAGATTAATATTTTCTGATTGCAATTCATAATCATAATTCGTTCCTTCTGAATAAATTTCATTCAATAAACCAAGAGGATTTCCATTTTTGTATATTTCAATTCCAACTTTTCCAACTCCCGAAAAAGAAACAGAACTTGAAAAACCAACTATGCTTCCATAATCCACCATTAAATATTCTCCAATAATTCCTTCTTGGCCTTCAAAAGTTAAATAATTATAATTCCCTTCCATAAAACTTGTTTCTGCTTCTTCAATTTCTTGAGTGCCATAACTAAGAACAAATAAATTTCTATCAATCCCCTCTTCAGAATATTCAACTTCATAAATCCCAACATTATTCTCCTCGATATTTGAAATCAAGATTTGTTTAGGAAAACTGCTTCTATTTATTTCAGAAATATTTTTTATAGAATTTTTTTCTATTCCTTGTTTTTCCACAAATGAACTAATATAATCCTCTGTTTCTTGTGCAGATATGAAAACTCCAATAAAAATCAAAATAAAAAAAATCACAACGATAATTTTCTTCTTATCCATAAAATAAATTCCCTCCATTTAATTTTTATTTTTTCACCTAAATTACTAAAAAATGATGCCAATTTGAAAACAATTTCATCTTTATTTTTAATATAGTAACTTATTAAATATGCTAAACCAACCAAGATAAAAATAGAAAAAATTGTAAATCCAATAATTAAATCTAAATCTCTTTGTTTACGAACTCTAATATTTTCATCCCTGACACTTAAAAAATAATTTTTCTGATCACTTTGAGACAAATTCAAATAAATTGCTCTAATACTAAAATTGTGGGGCCCAGATTCTATATTCAAAGGGACAGGTATTTTTTTCACCAATTCAACAGCTTCATTCCTATTCAAAGACAAATTTTCTTCAGCCAAAGAAATTACATTTTCTCCTGTATCAAAAACTAATCCCTGAACATATATTTCTTCAACCGGATTGAATAAAGGTTCAATTTCATAAACCACTTCAAATGAGCCATTCTTTTCAATTGGAGAATTAATTCTATTTATGGTTAAATTAAATAATCTTAAACAAACACCATTTAAACAATGCAAACCATTTTCACAATCTAAACTAGTTATACATCCTCCGCCACCTCCTGCTCCGCCACCCCCTCCACCACCTGATCCGCTCCCATCAGAAGAAGTTCCTTCAATAATCAAAATATCTTCTGGATATCTGTATTCTTCTCCTCCATATTCATTTTGAACGAAAATTGTTCCAGGTTCAGCTAACAAAATTGATCTAGTTAGATTATCAGTGTCTTCCCCTCCTGAAATTCCCAAATTATAAGAATCAACTTCATAAATATCAGAAACAATTTCTTGAGAAAATACAAGGGGAGAGGCAATTAAAATTGAAATAAAAATCAATACAAAAGCTAACACAAGATTGTTAATAACCATAACCAAATCAACAAAAAAAACTATTTAATCCCAAAGACGAATATATTCAAGGAAAATATCCATCACTACCTTTAAAAAATAAAATAACTAATTCTAATCATGGAAAAGAAAATTCGTCAACCAATCGTAACCGTTGTTGGACATGTAGATCACGGAAAAACTTCAATTTTAGATTGTCTTAGAAGCTCATGTGTGCAAGAAGGTGAAGCAGGAGGAATAACACAGAAAATTTCTTTTACATCATATCCAATAAATCAACTAAAAAAAGCCTGTCCTTTAATTGAACAATCGGGAATAAAATTAAACATTCCAGGATTTTTATTAATAGATACGCCTGGACACGCAGCATTCACAAATTTAAGAAAAAGAGGGGGTTCGCTTGCAGATTTAGCAGTATTGGTAATAGATATTTCAGAAGGAATAAAGCCCCAAACTGCAGAAGTTATTCAAATACTAAAAATGAACAAAACACCTTTTATCATAGCATTAAACAAAATTGACAAAATAACTGGATGGAGGCCTCCAGAAGGAGGAAAATCACTAAAAGAATCCGTTGAAGACCAAAGAGAACAAGTAAAACAAGTTTTCATGGAAAGATATATGACTTTAGTTGGCGCATTACAATCACATGGATTAGATGCAGATTTATTTTACAACATAAATGACTATACAAAAAAAATAGCAATGGTTCCAACTTCAGCACAAACACTAGAAGGAATTCCAGAATTAATAATGATGATGTGTGGTTTATCACAGAAATTCTTAGAAAAGAGATTGACCCTGGGGGAAGATCCAAAGGGGGTAATGTTAGAAATAAAGAAAGATAAATCAACCCAATATATAGAATCAATATTGTATGATGGTGAATTAAACAGAACAGATGAAATTGCTGTTGCATCATTTGATGGAGAGCCGATAATAACAAAAATAAGAATCCTAGAAGAAATAGAACCGCTTTGTGCAAAATTCAAAACAAAAGAAAAAGTAAAAGCATCAACAGGAATTAGGATGCAATTGATTGAGAAAACAGAAATTCTCCCCGGAATGCCTTTTGTAAAATTCAAAAATAACTATGAAGAAATAAAAGAACAATTCAAAAAACAATTAGGAGAATCAATAAAAACTGAAAAACAAGGGATAATAGCAAAAGCAGATTCATTAGGAAGTTTAGAAGCATTATTAGTCTTATTAAAACAACACAACATACCTGTTGTAAAAGCAGGAATTGGTAAAATAAACAAAAGTGATGGAATAAATGCTAAAGCAAATTTAGAATTAAACGAATTAGATTCAGTTATTGTGGGTTTTAATGTAAAAGTCGATGATGAAGTAAAAGAGATTTCTTCAAAAATAAAAATTATCACAAATGATGTAGTCTATAAATTAATTGAAGACTTAGTTGAATGGAGACAAAACAAACAAAAAGAAATAGAAAAGAAAAGATTAATGGGTCTTTCTGCAATTTGTAAATTAGAACTTCTACCACAATTTGTATTTAGGAATACAAAACCTGCAATATTTGGAGTAAAAATAGCTGGAGGAAAATTAATTTCTGGTTTATCTATGATTAATGAAAACGATGAAAAAGTAGGAAATGTAAAAAACATCCAATCAGAACAAAAATCAGTTCAAGAAGCAAATGAAGGAATGGAAGTCGCAATTTCTATGCCAAATGTGACTTATGATAGGCAATTAAAAAACAAAAAATTTCTATATACAAATTTAGGAGAATCTCAATTCAAAGATTTCAAAAAAAATAAAGATTTACTAACAGGTTCAGATATGCAAGTATTAAAAGAAATTGCAGAACTAAAAAGAAAAACCAATCCCGAATGGGGAATGTAATCACATTTCAGTTTCTTTTTTTTCAGGAATAAATTTTTTACTTCCCCTACTTTTTTTCTTCACTGTAGAAATGCCGAATAATTTATAGATTCCACAATATCCTGTAATTGCAGTCACCAATAAAACCAAACCAATTACATAAAATAAATATTGCCAAGAATTATCAAAATAATAAAACCCAATAAAAAAAGATCCTATTCCTAAAATCAATCTCAAAATTCTATCTAATAAACCTTCATTTTTCATAAAACAATTTAGAAAATCAAATTAATAATACCAAGGACAAATATATTCGTTTATTTCATTCATGTTCGAGTTAACCCACAAACCCATAATCCAATTAATTAAAACTTCCATTAAAAATTTTTAATATTCACAAAAATCTAATCTCAACCAATGTCTTCGCCAGAAGCGATAATTATAATATAATAATTTGCGAAAGCAAACAATTTTAATTTATTTGAAGACAAATGTTTATTTCTTACTCAATTTTTTCTTCAAAGCTTTCTTTTTTTTGTGTCTTCTCCAAAAATAATAAGCGATTAATAACATAACTGCAAGCCAGATTACAACTGTCCAAGGAGATTTTTGTTTTTGATCTTCAGCTCTATTTTCAAAATATTCAGATTCGTATAATACTGCTTTTTCTAAAACTCTTCTAGCTCCAGTAGAATCAGTATAAGAAATTTTTATATCGAATTCTCCAGCCTTTGGAACTGCTTCGAAATCAGCAGTTGTATAATCATTAGAATCCAAATCACCCAAAATATTTACTTTAGAACCTTTAATTTGAACATTGTTTTGATTTGGAATTTCCAAAGTTAAAGCTTCAATATCAGCTTCAGCAATATTTAAAATTTCTAGAGTAAGTGTCTGACTAGAAACATCATAATCTTTAACATAAATTTCAAAATCTGCTCTTGTATCTTCAACATTCAAATCAAATTGTTTAGATTCAAAACCAATATTTCCTCCAAAACGATATTGCACTTCAATAGGATTGTCTCCTTCTAATGCATTTTCATCAACTCTAACCTTGTATGTTGCAAGTAAATAAGATCTATAATCTCTACTATAAACCCCTGAATTAACAGAATATCTTGGTTGTTCATTAGGATCAAAAACCAAAGGATATTGTTCAAGTAATTCAAAATCAACAGTTTTACATTCAGGATTATCTATCCCATCAATTTGGAAAACTAATTTAACATAATCTCCTGGAATTGCTGGATAAGGATCTTGATTAATTAAAGAAATATCCAAATCACATGAAGCAGAAATGTTAGCAAAACTAAAAATAAAAATTAATACAAAAATAAATCCAAGTTGCCTCTTTTTCATACAATAAATAAACAATATTCATTTTTAAATCTTTTTAGAAATAAAAATAATTTTTAACAATCAGAGAAATTTATAAAGAATGTAAAATATGAATATTTATGTCTATATTTCGTCCCATAATAAAAGACCCAGTATTTCATTTAAAGAGAAATTTAAGATTATTTGAAACTACAATGGCTGGGGTAGGTTTCATTCTTGGAGCCGGAATTTATGTTTTAATTGGAGCAGTAGCAGAACTTTCAGGAACAGCAATTTGGTTATCTTTTGTTTTAGCTGCACTAGCAGCAATTTTTTCAGGATTAAGTTATGCAGAACTTTCATCAATTTTTCCAGTAAATGCAAGTGAATATGTTTATGCAAATGAAGGCTTGGGGAAAGGATTTGGATTTTTTTCATATATTTCTATAATTCTTGCACTAACAACAGGAATAGCGACAGTTTCTTTAGGATTTGCAGGATATTTTGGGGCATTAACTGGAATTGAAAACACTTTATTAATAGCTTTTTCAATAATAATTTTATTTTCATTCCTAAACTGGTTAAGTGTAAAAAAAGTTTCAATAATAAATTTAGTTTGTACCATTGCTTCAATTGTAGGTTTATTAATAATTGTAGCACTTGCTTTTTTCAAAGGCGAACCAACAAATTATTTGGCAATGCCTGAAGGAATTTTTGGAGTAATAAAAGGTGCATCTTTAATTTTCTTCGCTTATCTGGGATTCGAAGGAATAGTTAAATTATCAGAAGAAACAAAAAATGCAAGAAAAACTATTCCCAAAGCCATTCTTTTGTCAATCATAATTTCTACAGTAGTTTATATTGCAGTAGCAATTGCAGCAGTAAAAGTTTTACCTTGGGAAATTTTAGCAAAATCTTCAGCACCTTTGGCAGATGTTGCTGCACATGTTTTAGGAAATAAAGCATTCCTACTTTTAGGAATAATCGCATTGCTTTCAGCAGCTAATACAATTTTAATGGGAATACTTTCTTCTTCAAGAGGATTTTATGGCCTAGGCGAAATATTCAAAAAATTCAAATTTTTCTCCAAAATTGGAATGAGAGAAACCCCAACAAGAGCGATAGTAATAACATCAATAATAGCAATTTCATTTTTATTCTTCGAAGACATTTCAATAGTTGCAGGATTTACTAATTTCATGGTTTTTGCAACATTTATTATAATTAATTTGTCCCTAATAAGATTAAGGTATAAACAACCCCACACAATAAGAAAATTCAAAATACCTTTTTCAATAGGAAAATTTCCAATATTTCCTGTTTTCGGAATTTTAATTTCATTATTTCTTTTAATAAATCTTGAAACAATTAATATTTTATTAGGAACACTTTTTACAATCATAATAGTTTTGATTTATTATTTTCTTTACCATAAGAAATCCTCGCAAAATATATAAAGAAATAATCAAGTTATAATATTAAGAGGTAAAATGGAATTAAGAAATAAAATTGCTATAATTACTGGTTCTGCAAAAGGTATCGGAAAAGCAATTGCAATAGAAATGGCGAATGAAGGTGCAAAAGTAATTCTTTGTGATATTGATATAGATAATTGTGAAATAGTCGCAGATGAGATAAAAGAAAAAGGGTATGATGCTCTCCCAATTGAATGCGATATAACAAATAAAAAAGATATAGAAAAAATGTTAAAACAAGTTCTAAAAAAATACCAAACAATTGATATTTTAGTGAATGCGGCAAGTGAAGACACCGTAAAACCTTTTCTAAAAACAACACAGGAAGATTGGGATTCGACAATAAATACCAATCTAAAAGGAATGTTTCTCCCAACAAGAATGATAAGTGAAAAAATGGTTGAACAAGACAGAGGAAAAATAATATCAATTTCATCTATTGCCGGAGATGTTGGTTTCATGTATGCTTCAGCATTCGGAGCTTCAAAAGCAGGAATAATTAATTTAACAAAAGAAATTGCAATGGAATTAGCTGAATATAACATAAATGTAAATGGGATAATTTCGGGAGTTTTCCCCATGGCAATTGAAGAAAGTGCAATAGAAGATAAAAAAGTAAAAAAAGATTTAATCGAACATATCCCTTTAAGAAAACTTGGAAAACCAAAAGATGTTGCAAAAGCAGCCGTTTTCCTCGCATCAAATAAATCAGATTATATAACAGGACACAATTTGGCAGTAGATGGAGGTTGGTTAACATATTAAATGAAATTAAAAAATAAAATTGCGATAATTACTGGTTCAGCAGGAAAAATGGGAAAAGCAATAGCTTTAGAATTTGCAAAGCAAGGAGCAAAAATTGTTATTTGTGATATAAACTCAAAAGAATGCAGAGAAATTGCAAAACAAATAAATCACTTGGGTTCAGAAGCTATTTCAATGAAATGTGATGTTACGAAAAAAAGTGATGTAAAAAAAGTTGTTTCAAAAACAATAAAAAAATTCAAAGCAATCGATATTCTTGTAAATAATGCAGGAAAAACTTTAACAAGTCCTATAACAAAAATTAGAGAAAAAGAATGGAATGATATAATTGATACAAATTTGAAAGGAGTTTTTTTATTCTCAAGAGAAGTTTCAAATCACATGGTAAAGAAAAAGAAAGGAAAAATAATAAACATTAATTCTGTTGCAGGAGAAGTTGGATTTTTGAATTCTTCTGCCTATTGCGCATCCAAAGGAGGTGTTGTAAATTTAACAAAAGAACTTGCAATTGAACTTTCTCCAAATAATATTAATGTTAACGGAATTGCGCCTGGCATAATACCTACAAACAGAACAGAAAAAATGTTAAAAAATGAAAAGAAAAAGAAGGAATTACTTTCAAATATACCCTTAAACAGATTTGGAACTCCTGAAAACATAGCAGATGCAGCTGTTTTTTTAGCTTCAAATGATTCTAACTTTATAACAGGACATAATTTAGCAGTTGATGGCGGTTGGTTAACATATTAATTCTATTCATATCTCAATGCATCAACAGTATTTGTCTTAGCTGCCCTAATAGCAGGGATAACTCCAGAGATTGCTCCAGTTAAAACAGCAAATAAAATCAACCCTCCAAAAATTGTTGAAGAATAATAAGGTTTCAAAAATCCCCAACCTAATTCTAATAAAATATTTCCTGCAAGACTTGAAATTCCCCAACCCAACAAAACTCCCAAAATACCTGCAACCAACCCCAAGAACGCAGATTCAAATAAGAAAATTCCAAATATCTCAGAATTCCTAGCACCAATGGCTTTCAAAATTCCAATTTCTTTATATCTTTCCAAAACCGAAGTAATCATAGTGTTCGCTGTATTCACCGCTGAAACTATAACTGAGATTAATGCAATTAAAATTACAAATCCAATTATTATGTCCAAAGTACTAGAGAAAGATTCAATCATATCTTCAAAAGTTTGCACATAAAAATCTTCCTTCCCTTTCTCTAAATCTCTAGATTTTCTTAAATTTTTTTCAATATTTTCAACTGTCCAATCAAGATTATCAATATCTGCAACAGCCATTATTTGCATATAAGAAGTTGTGTTGGGATATAATTCTTCAAAATATTCACTATCCATATATAATTGAGAATCATCTTGGGGGTTCCCAATTGATTCCAAAAAACCAACTATTTTGAATTTCTCACCATCAATCTCA
>CAYSCL010000002.1:38843-51427 GCA_964429545.1 Candidatus Woesearchaeota archaeon | reverse complement strand
ATATGTAAAAGAGATGGAAGAGAATGGGACGGAAAAACGAGCTATAGAATATGCTCGTAAATGGCTAAGAGATCATCCTGAAGAGCAGAAAGGAGTAGATTTATCTTCAAAATTATAATATTAAATTTCAAAAATAGTTGGTGTTCTTGCAACGTTTATGACTTTTGTTTTTCCAATTTGTTCTATTATTCCTCCACCTTCATGGATGTGGCCGCAAACCAAAACATCTGGTTTGAATTTATCTATTGCTTTTCTTGTTCCATATGAGCCTGGAAAACCTAAAAGTTCTATTGCACTTCCGACTGGAGGGCAATGTTGTATCATTACCTTCTTTTTCATATTTTTTATTTTTTCATGACCTTTTTTCAGTTCTTTGAAAACTTGGTCTGCATCTTCTTTAAATCCCCAATCAGTTGTTCCTGAACCGAAAAATCCAATATTATTTTTTACTTTATATTTTTCATGAATGCTTTTTGCTTTTGAGTATTTCTCTTCTATAGTTTTTAATATTTCTTTTGGATCGTGATTTCCGTGAACAAAAAATAATTCTGCATTGTCAGTTATTGGTTTTATTATTCCTTTTGAATTTTCTCCAAACCAAGTCAAATCTCCTCCATGTAAAACTAAATCTACTTTTTCTTTTTTTGCTAGTTTTCCAACTTTTTTTATTAATGCTGAATCTCCATGCGTGTCTGCAATTGCTAATATTTTCATAATTCTATTAGGAAAATTTAAGTTAATAAAGTTTCTTTTTTGTTTTTTCAAAATCATTTTTTATGTATGGGCCGTAAAATATTATGATTAAAAATAAATTTTCAATACTCCTTTTTTTCTATAGTTACAGTCGCCTTTCAGGTAAATATTTTGTTAACAATGTCGTTATCAATTTTTGTTTAATTTTTTGCAAAATTTAACACTCCTTTTTAGGCATAGAAACGGTCGCCCTTCGGGAGCAATTGTTAAACAATTGCTTGTCACTGGTTGTCTGACATATAGGTCACAAAATATTTATAAGCAAATACATGTTGGAATATATACTATAAACTATACAAGTCCAAAATGGAAGATAATTTCGATATCTTCTTTCGGAGAAAACCCGCTTTAATGTTGGTTTCTTTGAAGAAGAATACGCGGATGAGGTATGGTAGTATATTGGCTAAGGAAGTAGACTGTACTTATAGCCATGCGGTAAAAATACTGCAAACTTTGGAACACCTGAGTTTGGTTGAATTCGATAAGCGAGGAAGAATAAAGCTTATCAAATTGACTGAAAAAGGGAAGCAAGTTGCAGATTCTATTGAAGCGATTCAAGCTTTGATAAGGTAAACCGGATAGAGGTGATTGCTACCCGGCCCTGAATGTTGATAATTATGAGGCGTTAGTATGGAAGATGATTTTTCGTACTGGCTTATTAGGAGCTAATATGAAAAATTCTTTTCTTGTGCTAGAATAGATGTTGCTATGCAATTTTGGTTATCCTAATTTTATTTTTTTTGGAAAAAATTTTGAATAAGGTTTATCTTATTTGTTTTTGTTATTTTTTTATGATGGAAAATAAGAAAGACATGGTTGTTTTAGAATTTGATTTACCTGAGTTTAAAAGAGAAGAAATTTCTGTGAATGTTAAAAATGATCAAGTATCAATTCATGCTAAAAATAAAGAAGAAAATAAACTTGATGAAGAAGATTTTAATTGGTTTGAGAAATCTTCTAGGGCTTTTGATTATTCTTCAAGTTTGCCCCCTGTTGTTGGAAAAGATGCAAAAATTGAATTCAAAAAGGGTAGATTGAAAATAACAGTTCCAAAGAAATAATTTTGTTTCTTTTTCATTCTAACTTCTTTATTTTATTTCTCACATGGCGCTGCTATGCCGCAAAATAAAAGGCCTTGTTAGAATAGAAAAATAAATAAAAATTGGAATTAAAAAAGTAGTGTTGGATAAAATAAAATAGAAATATTTATTTAATTTGGATATTTGATATTTAAGTATGGTCCTGCAATACAAAGAAAAAAAGAAGGGTGCTCGTTGGAAGGATTATCCTGGAAAGTCTAAAATAAAAGGTCATCCGGGAGATTATGATTTTAGGCTTATTAGCCATGATAAATCAAAGGTTTTGGCTGAAAAGGGAACTTATGATAAAGTTTTGAAAAGAATGCGTCAGATTGAATTTTTCAAGCATAAGAAGGGTCAGAGGAGATTGGGTGTTGTTGAAGGGGTTATTGAATAAAGATAATATGGTCTCTCCTTCTCTCAATCTTGAAATTTCTTAAATTCATTTCAATTCATTTATTAAAATTTCAAAATTGTTTGGAATTTGAACAAATCCCTTCTCGAATAAAGAATAAATATGGCCTCGACGGGATTTGAACCCGCGACACCTAGATTTCTTTGCGACGTTCGCGAAGAACGTACGGCGAAGCCGTGCTTAAGAGTCTAGTGCTCTGACCAGGCTGAGCTACGAAGCCATATTAATAATTTAGAGAAAGATTTTTTGTTTAAAAAGTTTTGTTAGTTAATGTTAATGATTGAATTTCCACTCTTCTCCAGAGATTTTCTTTTTGGCTTCTTTTAGGAATTTTTCATAATTTGGGAGATTCCTATATTCAATTATTTTTCCTTCTTTTTTCGCTGCATTGATGCCTGTTTCCATCCCTTTAGAAATTCCTCTGTCTACATAAACTGCTCTTTTTGGTGCCAAGCTCCCCCAAGCAATTCCTGCATAAATTCCCAAATTTCTTTCTTTTTCATCTTTATCATTTAAAATTCCATCTTGGGTATAAAATAAGTGTGATGCATATGGATATTCACCTTTTTTTAAACAATCATGTGCGCAAGCCCTTGCATAAAGGATATTTAACTCTGTTTCATGGTATCCTTTTCCCTTAAATAGGGATTCAATAACAACTAATTTTTCTAATTTCTCTTTCATATATGGTAGAAGTTATCTTAATTTTTAAAGAAATATATTGTCTAGAGTATATTCAATCATAATCTCTTCTTGTATGATCACATTTTACACATTTGAAGAATTTTGTTGGAGATTCGTCACTTGATCTTGTTTGAACCATCCAAAAATATGCTTTTTCATGCCCACATTTTGGACAAGTTTCATTAACTACTGGCGCCGTATTTCCTAAGTCTTTTTTGATTACAGCAACTTCTGAACTTTCTTCAATTTTTTCTTTTGAAGATAAATTGATAGCTCCTTTTTTTGTATATCCGCATCTTGGACAAGAACTATTTTTTATCTTAGTCATAAGCACCGCACCGCATTTGGGACAAAATTCCATTGTATTGAGATAATGGCTTCATTTATATATTTTATGTTTATTATTTACGACTAAGAAATAATTAATTTGCAGTGCAAAACCCTCTGTTATTCTGAGGTTGAGTGAATTCAAAAAATATTAATTTTATCCAACCTAAATATGGGGCTATATTTGCTCTTGCTTTTCCAATAATTTGGTTTTCTTTAATTTCTTTTTCAAAATAAATTTGTTCTGGATTATTATCTCCTAATGTGGAAAAAGTATATTCTCCGTTTTCTTCATTTATTTCTATTATTCTGTGTATTACTGGAGATTTATAGTTTGCAGCAAAAATTATTGTATCTCCTACTTCTAATTCTTCTGGTTTCGCTCCTGTAACAAATAATATGTCTCCTTTGTTGAATCCTTTTTTGAATGAATATTCTGAAAACATTTCTTTTGAAATTTGATGTTCCCAATATTTTGTTTTGTGCTCTTCAAACCATTCATTGAAATCTGAGAATAAGTTGTCTTCGTGGTACATTGAGCAAGATTCTACAATAACTAGTGGAAGTTTTGTTCCTGTTGCTAAGGACATCAATGGGAAAAATATGCCTTTGATAACTATAAACAAGAATATTAGTGATATTATCCATCCTTTGAAAGAGTCATCTTTCCATACTATCCACCAAAATTTTTTAAAGAATTTTTTAAAATCGGAATCTTTTGCTTTTATCCCGTATTTGCTTTTCACACCCTTTTTCATTTTTGTAAAAAGCGTTTTGGGTTTTTAAGCTTGGCGGCTATTTTTGTCCATAAACAAAACGGATGTATGGGTTGTTTTGATTTTTTGCTTGTTCCCCTATATAAAAATGTTCAATGTAATCAGTTGATTCATAGAAAGAAATTTTTCCAGATTTTATATTTATTAATACGGGAAATTTATTATTTTCGATTATTTCTTTTAAACATTTTAAATTAAAATCTTTTTGTTTTAAATTTATAACTTTGATATCTTCATATGGTTTTTGATTATATTCTTTTCTTGATTCTTTTTTAATAAAAATATTTGAAGTTTTGATTTTTTTAATAAATGCTTCATGAAATGTTGTCATTTCTCTTATTTTTTCAATAATTTCATCATTATTAGATAAATCAAATATTTTCATTGATAGATTCATAAAAAGATATTTTATTTGAAATATTTAAGGATTGTTGTGGTAAATCGTTGGTTTTTAAGAATTGTTGTTATCGAGGACTATTTGGAGTTTTGCTAAACTTTTAAAAAAGAAAAATGGGTTTCTGGTTTATGAAGAAAGAGTTATGTGGCCTTCTTTTGGGGGCGGCTCTTCTAACTTTTCCATTGAAGGGAGTTGGACAGGAGCCAAATAAAAACAATCATGAATATAATTTGTTGTGGAAGGGTTTTAGTATTGGAAAATCTAATTGTAATAGCGATACAGTTAGTTTTAGTTTGGGAGATATACATGATTTAAATTTTTATAAAACAGATAGATCTTATCAGGAAATTTCAAATTTTAGGGGTTCTGAAGAAACATATTTTTATGTTAAAGAAAAAGATTCTTGGAAATTTAAAGAATATTTTTATCCTTTAGATAAAAAATCAGAAAAAAGACAAAATAAAATTAATTTGAAAGGCAAAATTTATTCTCCAGAGGTTATTGTCGGTTCTGAAATTTTTAGTGAACTTGAGAAAAAAGTTATTCCAGATACCTTGAAACTGGTGGTTTTTGGAGAGGTTTATACTTTTGGAAAGAAAAATGTAAAATATGGGCTTGAAAAAATTTTTGGAAAAGAAATAAAAAAAGAAGAAAGAAAAAATTTTGTCGAAGTTAATTATAATTTGCCTTATTTTCCAAAACATGAAACTGATAAAGTTAGATTGAACGAGCTTGTGAAAGTTTATTTGAAAAAAAGAGAAGATGGAACTCACTCAATTGTGGGGGGAAAAGCAAATATCCAATATAAATTGGGCTGGTGGTTCAATTTTGAATTGGATGTTGTTGAGAAGAGTTTGGTTGAGTGATTATTCACAATTTCCTGGTGTCCAATATTCTATTTCTCCTGAAGAGCATGCAAAGCAAGGATTTGAATAAATTCTTTTATTGTCTCCACAAACAGGGTTGTATTCTAAAGTACAAACTTCTGCTTGTTTTTGTTCTTCTGTGCAATATGTTTGTGTAGTGTTGGTGTTATTGTTTGTTTCTTCTGATTTTTCAAATGGTTTTATTGATAGGAATATAATTAACAATATTAAGATAATTGCTGAAGATATCAAAAGCGTTTTTTCTGCTCTTTTTTTCATATTATTATTAATTATTTTTTATTTTATAAGTTAATTGGTTCAGAAGGATAAATTATTTTCAAGTTAATTTTAAATAATTTGGCTTTGTCGTTTTACTATGGATTTTATTATTTTGCTTTTAATTGTTGCTTTCTTTTTTGCAGTTTTTGTTGCTTACAAAATAGGAAAAAGGATCGGGGCCTTTCAAAAAGATGTTTGGTGGAAAAATGAATTGCCTAATCACAGAAAAGAGGCTATTTTGAAATCTCGTCGTGTTTTGAGTGGAAATTTTTCTGAACAATTAGCTCCTTTTCTTCCTGATTTTAAGTATGCTCCAAATGAATGTAAATTTTTAGGGAAACCTATTGATTTTTTGGTTTTCAAAGGATTGGATGAAAATAAAATTGATGAAATTGTTTTTGTTGAAGTTAAATCTGGTAAAAGTAAATTGAGTAAACGAGAAAAAGGGTTGAAAGAGGCAATTGAAAATAAAAAAGTTAGATGGGAAGAATATAGGGTTCCTGGTGATTTGACTGATGAAAAGAAAGAGGAATAAATTTTTATATTCTTTTTTTATTAATTCTTTATGGGAGTTATATCAGAATTTGTTGAAGGGTTTTTTAATTCTTTTTTTAATAATATTAATAATAAAAAAAAGAAAAGAGATAGTTCTTGTTGGGAAAAATTATCTCCTTTGTCAGTTCCAAGTTGGGTTGAGCGAAAATCTCATAAATTTCATAATAAGTATCCAGTTAAACACCATGATAAAAGAAAAGATTTTTTTGGAAAAATATATATTTATAGAGTTATTTATCAGAAATCCTCCCATGGAAGAGTTGAAGAAACGTTTTATAGAAAAAAGAAATAATTTTTCGCCATAATCTTTAAATAGTATACACTTGTTTGTATACACATGAGCGACATATTTAATCACACAATTCTTTGTAAAAAATGTGGGAAGGCTATGCAACCAGCTACTGCAATTAGAAATGGTTTTAGAATGCGTGCAGTTGTTTGTCCTCAGGGTCATGATCGTATTGTTCACCCTCAAGATATTGAAGACTATAAAAAATTCAAAGAATTAAGGGACAAAGAATTTAAAGTAAAAATGAGGCTTGTTGGAAATAGTTATGCTGTTTCAATTCCTAAAGAAATTGTTTCATTTATGCAAGAACAGGAAAAGGTTTTTAATGATATGGTGAAACTATGTTTTGAAGAGTCTGGAAAATTAAGTTTGACTTTTAATAAATTGTTAGAGGAAGAAGATGAAAAAAGATAAAAATGAAATCAAGTTGAAAGTGTCTGAAGCATTGCAAGATGATGCATATAAAGGAATTGCTAGATTGGACCTGGATTTGATGAGGGATATTGGTGTTAGTAGGGGCGATTCAATTTTGATTACTGGAAGTAAATCTACTATTGCAATTGCTGACAGAGCTTATCCTGCTGATGTTGGTGAAGGAATGATTAGAATTGATGGGGTTCTGAGGAAGAATGCTGGAGTCTCAATTGGAGAAGAAGTTACAATTACTAAAGCAGAAGTGAAGGAAGCTAAAAAGATTACGATAGCTCCTGCTCAAAAAGGAGTTATGGTTCAAGGAGATCCTGATAGTTTGAGAAAAGGACTTTTGGGAAGAACTTTGGTAAAAGGTGATTTGGTTGTTCTTGGTGGAGTCCAAAGAAGAAAGGATTTGATGACTGATGATATGGGAGATTTAGGAGATATTTTTGGTAACTTAGGAGACATTCTTGGTGGAATGGGGATGGGAAACCTGGGTGGAGGAATTACTCAATTGAAATTTTTAGTGGTTTCTACTAATCCCAATTGCCCAGTTGTTGTTAGCGAGAATACAGAAGTTGTTTTGAATTCTAAGGCTGTGGATATGATTGAAGAAAGAATACCTACAATTAATTATGAAGATATTGGAGGATTGTCAGAAGAAATAAAGAAAATTAGGGAAATGGTAGAAATACCTATGAAACATCCTGAGATTTTCCAAAAATTGGGAGTCACTCCTCCAAAAGGTGTTTTGTTACATGGTTCTCCAGGAACAGGTAAAACTCTTTTGGCCAAAGCTGTTGCTAATGAAACGGATTCTCATTTTATTTTATTGAATGGTCCAGAGATTATGTCTAAATTTTATGGTGAGAGTGAAAAGAAAATTAGAAATATTTTTGATGAGGCTGAAAAAAATGCTCCCTCCATTATTTTTATTGATGAAATTGATGCGATTGCACCGAAGAGAGAAGAAACTCATGGTGAAGTTGAGAGAAGAGTTGTTTCACAATTGTTAACTATGATGGATGGTTTGAATGCTCGAGGTAAAGTTATAATTATTGGTGCTACAAATAGAGTTGATTCTTTGGATCCTGCTCTTAGACGTCCTGGAAGATTTGATAGAGAAATTGAAATTGGTGTTCCAAGTAAAAAAGGTAGACTTCAAGTTTTAAAAATTCATTCTAGAGGAATGCCTTTACACAAAAATGTTGATTTAGATAAAATAGCTTCTTTGACACATGGTTTTGTGGGTGCTGATTTGGAATCTTTAACTAAGGAAGCGGCTATGAATGTTCTTCGTAAAAATTTAGGACAGATAAAAATTGATGAGGACCATATTCATCCTGAAATTTTGGAAAAACTTATTATCAAACAGGAAGATTTTAATGATGCTTTGAAAGTTGTGAGGCCTTCTGCTATGAGGGAAGTTTTAGTTGAAGCTCCAAATATTGGTTGGGATGATATTGGGGGATTAGGAAAAATTAAACAAGATTTGAAGGAAGCTGTTGAATGGCCAATGAAATATCCTGGCAGTTTTAAGAGAATGGGAATTAGGCCTTCTAGAGGAATTTTGTTGTATGGTCCTCCTGGAACGGGTAAGACTCTTTTGGCCAAAGCTGTTGCTAAAGAAGCTGAAGCAAATTTTATTTCAGTTAAAGGGCCTTCATTGTTATCAATGTGGGTAGGAAAATCGGAAGAAGGAGTTCGTAAGATATTTGAAAAGGCAAGACAGGTTTCTCCTTGTATTGTTTTCTTTGATGAAATTGATAGTATTGGTGGAAGGCGTGGATCGGATCAAAATAAAGTAACTGAAAGAGTTTTGAATCAGATGCTGTCGGAGATGGATGGTTTGGATGATATGAAGGATGTTTTGGTTATTGCCGCAACTAATAGGCCGGATATGTTGGATACTGCGCTTTTGCGTCCAGGTAGATTTGATAAAATTTTGCTTGTTAATTCTCCAAGTTTTGAAGGTAGGGAGAATATTTTGAAGATTCATACTAAAAATATGCCTTTGGCTAAAAATGTTAATATAAAGAAATTAGCTGAAGATACTGAAGGTTATACTGGTGCAGATATTGAAGCATTGGTTCGTGAGGCTGCAATGGTTTCTTTGAGAGAATCTATGGATGCAGAAGATGTTAAGAAAAAACATTTTGATGAGGCTATGAGTAAGATTAAGCCAAGCGTTACGAAACAATCAATTGCAACTTACAAAAAGATTGAAGAGCAATTTTTGAATAATGCAAAATCTGCAATTAGCACCCCTTCAAGTTATTTCGGTTAATTTTTGCTAAATTCGTAGAAAAATTTAAATAGTGTATACGTCTTGTGTATACAGAAATTAAAAAATAGGATAAAATAAAATGTTTGGAGATGACTTTTTTGATGAAATAGAAAAGGCCTTTTTTGGCCAGCCTGGTAATGTTAGAAGGACAAGCGCTGGAAATGTTTTACAAGGTGAAAGAGAAGAGAGAGTAATTGATTATATTGAAGAAGACAAAGATGTTTATTTTGTTTTTGAATTAGCAGGATATTCAGAAGAGGACATTATGGTTTCTGTTAAAGGAAAGGAATTGCAAGTTAATGCTAATAAGAAAGATTTTCAAAATGTTCAAGATTATTTATCCAATAAATTGAGTAAAGGAGTTTATTTTAGAAAAACCATTCCGGAGGGAGTTAAAAGTAAAAGATTTGATTGGACTTTTAGAAATGGAATATTGGAGGTTAAATTTAAGAGAAAATGAATGAATGTATATTTTGTAAAATTGTGAATGGGGAGGTTCCTAGTCACAAAGTTTGGGAAGATCAGAATGTTTTGGCATTTTTAGATTTGAATGCTTCTACAAGAGGACATACTTTAGTTATTCCTAAAAAGCATCATGAAAATATTTTTGATATATCTGAAGAAGAAATGGCTAATATAGGTGTTGGGGCAAAAAAGGTTGCTGATTTATTGAAAAAAAATTTGAATTGCGATGGAATTAATTTGGTGAATTCGAATGGCGAGGTTGCACAACAAGAAATAATGCATTATCATATTCATGTGATTCCAAGATATCAAGGGGAAAATTATAAAATTAAATTTGGAAGCGAGTTTAAGGACGAAGATTTAGAAAAAACTGCTAAAGAAATTAGAGGAGAATCACCCAAAGGTGTACCCGAAGAGGTGAATGGGCAAAAATGACAAAGAAAGAAGATAAAAAACCAAAAGAACCTGAATATTTTTTGAAATTAGCTGAGGCTTTACAGGAAGATGTAGATAAAGGGATTGCTAGGATTTATTCTAAAGATATGGAAAAAATGGGATTGATTCCGGGAGATACGATTTTGATTAAAGGAAAGATACCTGTTGTTGTTAGGGTTATGAGAGCATTAGGTGGAAACCAATCTTTAGGAAAAATAAGGCTTGATGGAACTGCTAGATCTAATTTGGGAATAAGCATTGGTGAAGATGTTGAAATAAAAAAAATTAAAGTTAAACCTGCAAGTTCTGTTGTTTTGTCTCCTTTGCAAGAAGGAATAAGATTTAGTGATAATCCTACGGAATTTTTCCACAATAAATTATTGGATAAGCCTTTGGTTTTGGGACAGAGTATTGTAATTGATGTTTTTGGAACTCGTTTGAATTATGCAGTATCTAAAATTAATCCAAAAGGGAGTGTTATTGTGACTCCATCTACAAAAATTACAGTTTCTGATGAAATCTATACGGGAGATGCTAGAAGTACCGGAATTAGTTATGAAGATATTGGCGGATTAAAAGAAGAAATTGATTCTGTTCGTGAAATGGTTGAGCTTCCGATGAAGCACCCTGAAGTTTTTGAGAAATTAGGTGTTGGCTCACCTAAAGGAGTTTTGTTAACTGGTCCTCCTGGAACGGGTAAGACTCTTTTGGCCAAGGCTGTAGCTACTGAAACTGATTCGGCTTTTTATTCTATTGCTGGACCTGAAATTATGAGCAAGTATTATGGTGAAAGTGAAAAGCAAATTAGAGAAATTTTTGATAAAGCTCAAAAGAATTCTCCTGCAATTATCTTCATAGATGAAATTGATTCTATTGCTCCGAAGAGAGGAGAAGGAACTGACCAAACTGAAAAAAGGATCGTTGCTCAATTGTTAACTATTATGGACGGTTTGAAATCCCGGGGACAAATTGTTGTTATGGCTGCTACTAATAGACCTGATGATATTGATCCTGCTCTGAGAAGACCTGGAAGATTTGATCGTGAATTAAGAATCAATCCTCCGAGAGAAGAAGGTAGAAAAGAAATTTTACAAATTCATACTAGGGGAATGCCTTTGGGTAAAAATGTTAATTTTGATGAATTGGCCATGAGAACTATTGGATATGTTGGGGCTGATTTGGAAGTTTTATGTAAGGAAGCTGGTTTGAAATCTATTAAACCTTATTTTAATGATTTGAAGACAATGCAGGAAAAAATTCCTACTGAAATTTTGGATAAAATTGAAGTTAAGCGTGAAGATTTTATTGAAGCTTTGAAGAAAGTTGAGCCTTCTGCTATGAGGGAAGTTTTGATTAAGAAACCGCATGTGAAATGGTCCGATATAGGTGGTTTGAAAAGTGCTAAAGAGAAATTAAGAGAATTAGTTGAATTGCCTTTATTGCGTCCTGATTTATATCATGCTGCTGGAATTAAACCTTCGAAAGGAATTTTATTGAGCGGGCCACCTGGAACTGGTAAGACTCTTTTGGCCAAGGCTGTTGCTAATGAAGCTAATGCAAATTTTATTTCAATTAAAGGGCCTGAATTAATTTCTAAGTGGGTTGGCGAAAGTGAGAAACATGTTAGAGAGATTTTTAAGAAAGCTAAACAAGTTGCGCCTTCGATAATTTTCTTTGATGAATTTGATTCAATTAGTAAGTCTCGTGGTCAAGGTGCTAGTTGTGATTCTTCTGAGAAAGTTGTTAATCAATTGTTAACTGAACTTGATGGTGTTGAAGAGTTAGAGAATGTGATGGTTATTGCTGCTACAAATAGGAAAGATTTAATTGATTCTGCATTGCTACGTCCTGGAAGAATTGATGCACATGTTGAATTAAGTGTTCCAGACAAGGAAACTCGTGAAGAAATTTTCAAACTTCATTTGAGTGGTATGCCTATTGATTCAAATGTTGATGTAAAAGGGATGGTTGAAAAATCTGAAGGTTGGACTGGTGCAGACATTGAAGCTGTTGCAAGGTTTGCTGGAGTGAATTCAATTAAAAGAAATTACAAAGAGAAAGATGTTAAGAAATTGAGAATCACTAAAGAAGATTTTTCTAAAGCATTTGAAGATGTTATGGGACAGAAAGATTCTTCTAAAGCTGCCGAAACAGCACCTATGCCTGGAATGCCTGACATGAATGAAATTATGAAGACTTTGCCTCAGAAAGATAAGGATAAAATTAAAGATAAACTTGAAGAAGTTGAATCTCGTGAAGAGAAAGTTGGTGGCGGAGTTAAGAAAAGATCCAAAGAAGTTGGGAAGAAGAAATAATTCTCCAATATAATTAATCTTAAATATTATTATTTTGTTTTAAATTAATGGATGAAGGATATGTTAATCAGAGAAATAATTATATTGATTGGATTAATGATGAATATAAAGCGATAGATAAAAACCTTGATATAATTTCTAATTACTGTAATCAGAGGAAAAAATATGAAACTAAATATGGTTCTGTTTTTAAAGTGGCGATAATTGATGCATATATTGAGATGCATAAAAAAATAATTTCTATTTCT
>CAYSCL010000002.1:0-38743 GCA_964429545.1 Candidatus Woesearchaeota archaeon | reverse complement strand
AATCATAATAATTAATTTTAAATAGGGTCTGGGGATTTTATATTTATGACTGATAATTTAATTGATAGTTTGCCTAAAAAATTTAGAATTAATTATAATGATTGTAAATATATTGGAGGGATGTCTTTTCTTTATTCTGTTTTTAGAGGGGGATTGGCAAAAGTTTTGAAAAAAGAAGATGATTTGGATTTTGTTGTTAGACTAACAATTCATCAAGAAAAAATAGCTAGAAAATTAAATGAAAAGGGTTATGATGTTCCAAAAATTTTTGGAGGGTTCAAAATTTATCATGAAGATAAATGTTCTTTTGTTCCAGGTTTTGTTAATGAAGATATGCATTCTTTGAAGAAATTAAATAATATTCCGGGCCTATATTATGATTATTTTTTGAATTTGCATAAGGACATTTTGGATAATCTTTTGAGAGGAGGTTTTGTTCCTGGAGATGTTAAAAGAGAAAACTCGTTATGCGATTTAAAATTAAAAAAAATTTACCTGCTTGATTACGATGATTGGGATTATATTGGAGAGGATGAAAAAATTATAACTCCAAGGCATGAAATCTTTAAAAAATTGAAATAATTATTCACTTGTAACAATCACTTGATCTTTTTCTATTAGAAAAGTGTTTTCTGCTTGGGAAACAAGTTTGCCTTTTTCTTCTGTTAATATTGGATATTGGTGGAGTATTCCTTCGTTTTCTAATTGTCTAAGTCCAAGTAATGCTTTTGATCCTAATTCTTTTATTACCCATCTTCCTGCGAAAGGTAAGTTTCCAAAATTATCTTTTATGAATTCTAGTGTTTGTCTTGCAAATGGGCTTCTTACATTTCTGTCTTCAACCCAAAGATAAATATTTCCTTTTGCACCGTCGTGAACTTTTCCATTACCATTTGTTGCAAATGGTTCTATTGCATATAATCCTTCTCCCATTTCAAAATCTGATTCGTTGTTTATGTTTGGAACTGAAACTCCTGCATGTAAATCAAATTGTTCCATCAGGTGTCCTGAAAGATTCGCGATTGGATGAAAATTATATGAATTAATTGTGTCTTCAATTATTTTTCCCATGTCTCCTAAAGTTATTTCTGAAGAAATATTTTTTTCTACATTTTCTAATGCGTGTTTTGATGCTTGAATTAATTTTTGATTTAATTCTGAGTTTTCTAAATCTACTGAAAATGCGGTGTCTGCAATCCACCCATCTATTTGAACACCAAAATCTACTTTTAGTAATCCATGGGCTGTTTTTTCATCATTGTGGCTTGGAGTATAATGTGCTGCTTGTTCATTTATTGACAAGTTTACAGGAAATGCTGGAAATCCTCCTAATTCTTCAATTTTATTTTCAATTTTTTCTGCAATTTCTAATAATGGAATCCCTTTTTTTATTTGGGGTTTAATCCATTCCTTTATTTCTTTGGCTATGTTTCCTGCTTCAATTATTGATTTTTTATCCATGTTTTAGAAAGATTTTGTGGGGTTATAAAGTTGGTGGTTTATTTTTTAAAAACATATATTTGAAGATATAAATGTTTAAAATGTGATTTGATTGTTTCTTATTATGGTAGAACAAAAGCCAACTTATGAATTAATTTTAAATCCAGATAAAGATTATTCTAATGATTCTGATTTGAAATATCAATTTGAGAAAAATTTAATGAATTATGAATATGCTGCAAAGTTAATTGGAAAAGCAAAGGGCTGGGGAGGCAATCCTCGTTGGGATTTAATCATTGAAAAAGGTTTGGAAGCTTTGATTAATGAAAAAGAATGAATTTTGTTTATTTATCCAGTTTAATTGATAAGCAATATTATTGATATTATTGTTTTATTTTTATGTTAGAATATATGAGATTTCGATGCAGGAATTGTGGAGTTTGGATTGATTGTAAAGAGGATGAATTTGAACGTCATGAAGAGTGTTGTGAAGATTGTTTTTTTGATGAAAGCTCATAATCGGCGAATATAAATATTAATAAAGTTCAAATTCTTTAATATTTAATGCTTGAATTTATGAGATTTAGATGTAAGGGATGCAATTACCATGTTGATTGCACTCAGGAAGAATTCGAAGAACGTGGTGAATACTGTGAAGATTGTTACGAAAACAAAACCGAATAATTCTTTTTGATTATTTTAAAATTGTATAATTTTTAGATAATCAATAGGTTAATCTAAAATTTCTAAATTCAAACTAATCTAAAAATAATTTATTCTTTGATTGTTTTCGTTTTTGAAAAAAGGAGAAATAGTCTTTTTAAGATAATTCTATTTTTGTTAACATCAGGCTTAAGGAGAGTTTCGACCAATGGGAGAAATTCTGTTGGAGTTTGCAAGACGTAGCTCTTTAAGTTCTGTTAAATGAGGATGAGCGAAGCGAAAGGCTGTAAGCCGTCCCCGAGAATTTGCTGAAAGCAAACCGCAGAATTAAAGTTTTGGGCGTCAAATTGTTCTTGAGAAATAAACTATGTTTTCATCTTTATTTTCTTTAATTAATTTATAGTTTAATTTTTTATAAAAATTAATTGTTCGACGATTTTTATATTTTGTAGTTGTTAATGTATTCTCATTTATTCCTATTTTTTTCAGATGGTTCCATTGATACAAAACTAACTTTTTCCCTACGCCTTGATTTCGATATAAATCAAGCACATATAATTCGCTGATATAACTACTTGTTTTATTTTTTTTATCGTCAAAAGTTACATGGAGATATCCAATTGGCAACGAATTATGGTATGCTAAAAAATATTTATTATCTTCTTTTTTAAGATAATTTTTCATATATTTGCTTGATTTTTGTATTTTATCTATGGTGTAAGGTCTATCTGGATCTAGTTGAGAATCATGCTGTAATAATTTTAATCGAAATAGAATCAAAATATCAAAATCTTCTTTTGTTGCTTCCTTAATTTTTATAACCATAACCTAAATATATTTAATCAAATATATAATACTTTCTCATCAAAAAGCCCAAAACTTTATTTCCTTGAACGTCGGGCTTAAAAAAAGTCGCAAAGCTATTTGAGAAAAATCTGAAAGATTTTTCTTTTTAATATATGTTATATGGTTTTTCTATAAGAAAAACTGCTGGAGAAAATTTTTAATTTTCGTAATAACCGTATGACGGAAGAAAGTTAATTCTTAAAAAATAAATAAACCCTAACCATAAATACAGAAGCAATTCCCCATAATACTATTAACCAAATTGGAATACCAATAAAACTAGTATTTCCATAAGTCCAAGTACCAAAAGTTATTGCAAATGCCTCAGCCATTGCACCAAAAAAAGCACAAAAAATAAATGTCTTTATTTCTTGCTTGGACTTATTCATTAATAACATAAGTATTGCTAAAATAATGAGAGCGATAGTTAAGATGAAATTGTATTTCCACAATAATGCAACACTTATTAAAGATGAAATTGCAATTAATCCAGTGAAAATCTGATTGATTCTTTGATCCATAAAATAGAATTGGTTGGGGTTCTATATAAAATTAACTTTCGAAATAATATTGCGTAACAGGTATTAAATGAACTTTTTCATAGAAAGCATTAATTTTTTTCTTTTTTTATTATGAAATTAATTATAAGTAGATTAAACACCTCTAATTGAAGGGTTAAGCCTAATTCTCAATAGTTTTATCTTTCAATCTTCTTGATTTGGGAATGAAGTTTGTTATTTTTTCTTCTGATGCTTTTCCTGTTCCGAGCATGTCTTCTTTGTATTTTATTATTGCAAAACCTGTGAAATCATTTTTTCTTAATACTTCATGCCCCATCATCCATGTTTGCATTTCTTCTTTTGTTAGTTCAATTATGTTTTTTGTTATTTTATTTTTTAGAATTTGCGAGCCTTCAATTGACAATCTTATTCCCATCTCTTCTTCTTTTGCCAAATAAACTCCAACTCTTTCTATGAATGTAGCTTTACTTAATTTGTCTATATCTTTTTTCCCCCTGTCCCCTTCAAATAGGAAAACTCTTTCTTTTCCTCTTTTCAATAAAGTTCCTTTTATGTCATCTATTCCAAATTGCTCTTTCAATTTATTTATGAATTTCAATCTTTCTTTTCCTGCTAATAATTTTATTGGTTCTATTGGTTTCATTTTCTTCTTGTGATTTTTTTAATTATGAATTTTATTATTAAATATGCAAGTATTAATCCTATGAAAATTAATACTGCATAAATTCCAGTTGCTAGGAAAATTATTCCAATGATTAATGTTCCCAAATCTGTTGCTGTTTTTAATTTTATGAACCAAAGTATCGTCCATAATAGGATTAGAATTCCCAATGTCGAAAAGCTTATGTTTAGTAATTTTTTTATTATTTTTGATTTCATTTTATTAAGTATTTTTTTATTAGTTTATATTCTATATATGGAATTAATGTTAAAATCCAAAAACCTATTGTTTGGAATATTAAATAATATGGTCCAATTTTTATGTCAGTTATGGGCATTGATTGAATTAACCATGCATTTCCAAAAAAGTTTAGATATTCCGATACAATTCCTAAAATGGTTATTGGTATTGTTAATGAAATTATAGGGGAGATTATTTTGTTTGTTTTCTTTTTTTCTAAAACTTTTTTGAAAATAAGGAATATTATCATTAAAGAAACCATTGGGATGGCCCAGTGAGGAAAGTATTTTATTATTCCTTCCATGCCCACAAAGCTAACCTTCCAATAGCCTATTTTTGTTCCGATGTAATCAATTATTATTGAAATTATTATAATATCTATCCAAAAAATTAAATGATGTTTTGTTTTAAATTTGTGGAACAAGGGTTTTTCTGAAATTGAATTGTAGATTTTCCAAGAAACTATTAGGATTCCCAAAGAAAAAACCGAATAAAAATATTTGTTTTGGAATTTTATTGCCATTATAATTCCTATTATAATTAATATTGTTCCTGTTATGTAAGTTATTATGTTTTTTGATTTCATTTAATTTTGAATCCTCCATCCCTATCCCCAACCAACCTTTGAAATTTTGAGTTTCCCAGATAGTCAATTAATTTCATTAATTGTTTTTGGAAGAGGATTCTCATTTAATTCTCCTGAATTTACTCACAAAAAATCCTTCGGTGTTGTTGTCTTGTGGATAAACTCTTTTTGAAAGTTTTACTTTTTCGTTGTATGTTTTATCTTTCCATTTAGTTATTCCGGGTCTTGTCTTTATTGGAAGGCTGAATTCTAAAATTTCTATTTGGTCACCTAATTCTCCTAACATTTTATCAATTACTTCTTCATTTTCTTCTGGTGCATGAGTGCAAGTTGAATAAATCATTTCTCCCCCTATTTTTAGTCTTTCAAAAGATCTTTTGAATAATTGTTTTTGTAAATGTGATAGTGATTGTATTGTTTTTGGATTCCACATAACATATGTTTTTGGGGAACTTCGAATTGTTCCTTCTCCTGAACAGGGCGCATCTACTAAAATTTTATCAAATTCTATTTCTTGTTTTTCAAAATTTCTAGACAAAGCCCTCCCTTCTTTTCTTGTTATTATTGTGTTTGTTACACCACATCTTTCTAAGTTTGAAGCTAGAATTCTCATTCGGCCCATTGAAACTTCGTTGGCTATTATTGTTCCTTTGTTATTCATTTTTGCTGCTGCTTGTGTTGTTTTGCTTCCTGGGGCAGCACATAAATCTAAGTATAATTCTCCTTCTTTTGGAGTCATTGCAATAACTGGAAGCATTGATGATAATTCTTGAACATAATAGTAACCAAGTAAATGTTCTAGTGATCTTCCTAGTTCTCCTGGTTCTAATTTTGCTAAACCTTTTTCATTGATTATTTCATTTTCTTTTCCAGTTGGTTTTTTACCTTCAATTATCATAACTTCTGGATATTCTTTCCATGGTTGAGAAATTTTCCAATCTTTCTTTTCTAATTTTTCTATTAATTTTTCTGGAGAAATTTTCAAAGTGTTACATCTGATTGAGTTTACAGGTTCTATTTTGAGGATATCCCAATATGCTTGGTTATCTTCTTTGTCTGTTAGAAGCTCATTCATCCTTTCTATGAATAGTTGTTTTGGTTCATAGTTTTGTTTTTTTCTTTTTGTCATGTTTTTCCTCCTAACTCCTACTTTGGTCTCTGAAACGATTGTATTTAGGAGAGACCAAAATACTCGCCCCCTTTCTGCTTTTCCCGCCCGCCCGGACGTGGAGAATTAGAACGGCATATCATAAAAAGAAATTGTAAATTTATAAGACTTGGGGAGAATTATTTTAAAGGGAGTTTTATTTTGATTCCATATATTGGATTTTTTGTTTTTAATAATTCTGCTTCGTTGTAATATTGAATTGAACCTTTTAGTTTTTCAATCAAAGTGTTTGTAAATTCTGTTCCAATCCCTTTGTTTTGACCAATATCATTTCTTTGTGGTTGATTTTCAATAAATTCATTTTCTATTTGAATCATTATTTTTCCTAAAAAAGTCTTTTTTACTTTTGCATTTATTTCTGTATTTTCTGGCGCCCATTTAACAGCATTTCCATAATGTGTTGTTAATAGGGCATTCATTGCCCCTTCATTCAGAGTCATTTCTTTTGATTTTCCTTTTATTTCTGATTTTATGTTTTTTTCTTTTAGATATCCTGCATAATATTCTTGTTCATCGATTAATATTTCGTAAGGGTTTGCCTGTCCTTCAATTAATTTTTCTTTTGTCAGGCCGTTTATTTTTGTTAGAGCTTCTAAACCTTTTAATTTTTTCAAATTCTTTTTTGCTTCAGGTAATATTTCAGATAGGAATTCTTCATTCATTTCGCCTTTTTCTATTAGTTCTTTTACCGTTTCTATTGCTCCAACAGCATTTATGGCTTCATGAACATAGGTTCTGTCTACAAGGTTTCCACTATCTTGACTTCTCTTGTCTACTTTTTTGTAAAATTCAATCGTTCTATATATTTCATCCAATATTTTTTTGTTTTCCATACTCAATTATTGTAATTTTGGTTTAAATAATTTACTATTTGTTGTTTCTGTGAAATGGTGACATATTAGAAAGTTTTTTATAGTGTTTTCAAATTATTTTTTTATGAAATTGGAAAAGAAGTTTACTGTGGATTTATTGAATCCTAAAGATTTAGTTAGCAAAAGTAGTGATGCTTTTTTCAGTGATGTATTCAAAGTTCATGATGATAATGGAGAAGTTTATTGTGGGAAGTTTCCAAAAATAAAAAATTTTAATTATTTATTGTTAACATCTAATTTTAAGAAATTTGAAGGTTCTTTAAAAATTTATAATCTTAATAAATTTTCAGATTGTTTTTTTTATGAAAATAAAATTGCTAAAGATATATGGAATAGATTTGGTTTGGCTATGAAACCAGAGGGAGTTTATGATGTTAAAATAAAGGGAACAAAGGATTTTTATGTTCCAGCTTTTGTCAATGAATTAGCAATTAATATGGATCCTAGAAAATTGGAATTTTCTGAATATAAAATTTTTGAAAAAGCTAAAAATTATGCTTTTGAAGTTGTGTTGAAAGAAGGTTATTATATGTATCATGATGCTGATTGGGATAAAAATTGTTTTTATTCTTCAGACAAGGGATTCAAATTTAATGATTTTGGATTGTGGGGAAAGGAAGGAAAATTTAATCACCATATTAAGGGGAGTAAAAATTTCTATGAAGGTGCTTTAATTTTTGCAAAAGAAAAAAAGAAAGAATTGGGTTTGATTTAACATTTGTGATTATGACAATTACATTGTTTGATTTTCTTTCCTAAGAAAAAGAAAGGTAAAAGAATATCCGAAACACAACAGGGAATTATTACTGCCAGAAATACAATTATTATTGCTAGTGCAAATCCTATTATTGATTGTGTTTGTGAGAAGGCTAATAAGTAAAAGAGGCTGGCAAAGACTGATAATCCAACATGAAATAAATGTGGGAGTTTTGTTGTTTTTGTTATTATTCCTATGCTGCTTCCAATTATTGCTGAACTGATGATTATTAGTGGCGCTTCAATTATTGGCAGGTGGAATTTTGGATGTAACCCAAATATTGCCCCCCCAAGAAATGGAAAAATTATGTCGCTTAAACTTCCAATCACAATTGCTGAAATAATTCCTACTGAAATTGCAAGGATTATTTTGGGTTTGTATTTGTAAAATATTCCTGCCGAAACAATTGCGGATGCAATTACGTGTAATGGATGCAATATTTCAAACGCTTCTTCATCGAATGTTTTATTTATTATAAATTTTAAAATTAACACAATTCCTATTGCTAGGATTGTTGCTGTTATTGTAAATGGTGCATGATGTTTTAACTCGTGAAATAATTCTTTTGTTTTATTCATTTTATATTTTTATGCACCAATAAATTTCAAGACTTCTAATACAAGGAATAATGGCCAGATTAATGCTTTAAGGACACCTAAGACTCCCATCCAGAAAGACGTTGAAGCTCCGATGTAATAAATTGCTGCACCAATGAATCCTAATCCATATGCTCCACCCCAAGGGGCTGAACAAGAACTTGTATCACAACTCTTTTTTATTTTTCTTTTTTTCATAATTTGAATAGTTTTATTTATTTTATAAGGGTTTTTATTAAAACCATTTGCTTAATTTATCTTGCTTCTTTCCATCAATAATTTCTTTTATTTTTAGTCCGAAGACATTGAAGATTTGTTCGACTGAAGGAAGTATTTGTTTTTCTAAATAATATTTTATGTTGTATTCTCCTTTTTCACTGGCGAGTTTTGTTTTATCTCTAACAAGTTTTGATTTGCCGTTGTCTTCTGCAATGTAGAATTCTATTAAGGAGCCTATTCCCATTGGCAAACCTTTTTCTTTCATCTTTTTTGCTGCTACAACATGTGGAGAAATTGCTTTGTATTCATGAATTGGTTTTTTTAATTGGGATTTTATTAGGAGTTGTTCTTGGTCTATTTCTCTTTCTTTTAATTTTTTAATTATTGTTTTTATATATTCAAGTGCTTTTGTTTCGTTTCCTTCTTTTAGTATTAATCTTAAAACTTTGTCTTGTGTTTTTCTTGCCAATTGACACCAATCTCTTCTTACAGTTTCAAATCCTCTGATTTTTATTTCTCCATCTTCATCTATCAAAGCATATTTCTTTTTTGCTCCAGTTTCACCTGAACGAGTTGTGACCCAGATACCTCTTTTGAAGAAATCTTCTAGTTCTAAATGCATTACTCCTGGAAGATTATCATTTAATTTCTTTAGTAATTCTTTTATTTCCTTTTTTGTTTTATTTTTTCTTGTAAATGCAACTGAATCTGTGTCCCCATAAATTACTTCATGGCCAGCTTTGATTATTTTTTTAATTGTTTCTTTGTTGTATTTTCTAACAAATGCTAAAATTGATGAGGAGGCTTCCCAGGAATAATATCTTGCTCCAAAAAATCCTACATAACCATGTGCTGATGCTGAAAGAACTTTGAATGCATTGCTTCTTGCAAGAGTTATTGGATTGGGATTTTTTTTGTATTCTTTTTTGTAATGTTTTCTTTTGTCAAATATTTCTTGTAGTAATAATGGAAAGAATCCTGGCTTTTTTTCAAAAAAGAATTTTTGTTTTTTTCCATTGATTTCCATTTCGGGAGATTTGAAGTAGGATTTGGGAGATAGAGATTGGGAGTTGGGAATAAGTGTTCCTTTTGAGATGTTGTGGGATATTATTATTGAAGTATGCATTGAAGTGAAATCGAACATTACAAGATTTTCATATAATCCTGGTTTAGGCTCGTAAACGAATGCTCCTTCCACTCCTCCTCTTGTTTTTCTTGCTTCTATTTCATTGTGGCCAGGTCTTTTTTCGGGAATTTCTTCGTATTTTTCCAGATTATGTAATAGATATGATTCTATTTGTTTTGATAAACCATTTCTTGATATGTCAAAAACAGGTTCTTTGATAATCCTTGAGAATTCTAACATGTCCGGCCAAAATTTTTCAAATAATTGTAGGGTTAAAGTAGAATCGTGTAAGTTATATTCATAATAATCATCCCAATGACCTTCTTCTAGTTTTGAAGAATGTTGTATTTTGAAATCTTTCTTTGTATCTTCTAAGAATTCTTTTGAAACTTCGTTAAGGGAGAGGGTTTCTGATTTCATGTATTGTGCGTATGCAGTTTTTATGAATTTTAATAAATCAATATGTGCAATTCCGGATATTTTTCCTACGCTTGAGGCCCCTCTTGAAATTTTTGGATCAGAACCATCTTTTCCTAAAGGAAATTTTGTTCTCACTTTTTTTGCTCTATATTTTAAGAAAGGTAAATCGAAATAATCTGAATTATATCCTACTAAAAAATCAGGAGAATATTCTTTCACAAGTTCTGTAAATTTTTTTATTAATTCTTTTTCATTTTTTACAAATTCAACATATTTTTTTTCTGTTTTTGTTTTTTTCCAAGAGATTACTTTTTTGAAATTTTTACCCCTTAGGGAGACCATTAAAATTTCTCCTTCTTCGGGTTTTAATGCGTCTGTTTCTATGTCATAGGCCAAAACTCTTGGTTCATATTCTGGTTGTTTTTCAATTTCTTTTTTATTTTCTAATTTTATTACAAAATCTGTTTCAAGAACATTATCTATTCCTCCGAATTCATTTGATTGGTGAAGGACCTCTCCTTCAATTTTGTACCATGTCAGAGGGTTAAGTTTTCTTTCCATGATGTAACTTGTAATTAGGCCTAAATCATAGCCTCTTCTTTTTTCTATTTCATCCATTCCTAGTTTGTCTGCGATGTCGTGTAAATCTTTATAGTTTGTTCCCCATATTTTTAGTGCTTTTACTTTTTTTCCTAAGAAATTTTTATCTTTTAATTCAACTTTTTCTACCTTGGTTTTTCTTCCTTTTACATCTAATTCAATTGATTTTGTATATTCTATTAGTTCTGTTATTTTTTTTATTGAAAGTTTATCTTTTAATATTGCCCAGAAATAGGGATTGAATGAATCTATGAGGCATATGTTTTTTCCTTCTTCATTTCTGCCATATATTTTTATGTAGTTTTTACCTTCAAAATCAAAATAATCGTAATCTAAAGGAATAAATTTTGTTTGCATGTTGGTATTAAGGAAGGGGATTTTATAAGATTAATCTGTGAAGTTGGAAAAAGTTTATAAGAGTATCTTACCAAATTCTTTTATGAAAAAGAGAGGAGTTTTTATTGGTTTGTTGTTAGTGTTTAGTTTGTTTTTTGTTGGGGCTGTTTCGTTTAGTTTTAATTCTCCTTCGGGTTCTACTGAGAGTGATTCGGTTGGAGTGAGTTTGAATTTTTTTAATGTGACTGGATTGTTGGATTTTGTTTTTAATTGGGGCGCTTCTAATTATAGTGTTTATGACGAGGATTTGATTTTGATGATGGATTTTAATAATAATTCTGATTTGGGTGAAAGTGATTCTTTGGTTCGGGATTTGAGTCGTTATGGTCACAATGGTTCGGTTTTGGGAGGTGCTTCTGCTGTTAGTTCTGGGAAGTATAATGGTGCTTATAGTTTTAGTGAAGGTGAAGGAATTAATATTTCTGCACATGAAGATTTTAATGTTGATGAGTTTACGATTAGTTTGTGGGTTAAGAAGGGGGAGAAAAAAATTCCAAAAGAAATTTCTGTTTTTGGATATACAGCTTGTATGATTCTTGAATCTGGAGAAATTTATTGTGTTGGGAATAATGATTATGGGCAGTTTGGAGAGGGGACAACTGATTCTAGTTCTATTTTTAAGAGAACTTTGGAGAATTATGAATTTGATTCTTTTTGTCGTGAAGATTATTCTGATAGTATTCATATTTGTGGTCTTTTAGAAAATGGTACAGGATATTGTTGGGGAAATAATGCAAATGGAAGGTTAGGGGACGGGACAACAACTCAAAGGACTTCTCCTGTTCCTATTTCTGGCAATTATAATTTTTCTAATCTTTATTGTGGAAGATATAATACTTGTGGATTATTGGTTAATGGAACAGCTTTATGTTGGGGAAGAAATGATATTGGACAAGTTGGAGATAACACTACAACTGAAAGACATGTTCCAACCCCGGTTTATGGAAGTTATAATTTTTCTTCTTTGAGTACGGGAGATGCTGAACAATGTGGATTATTGGTTAATGGAACAGCTTTATGTTGGGGAAGAAATGAGAATGGGCAAGTTGGAGACGGGACAAACGAAACTAAATATATTCCTACTTTTGTTGCTGGTAATCATAATTTTTCAAAAATAATTGCGGGTAATGAAAAGGTTTGTGGGATATTGCAGAATGGTCTTGCTATGTGTTGGGGGAGTCAGGCGAGTGGTGGTTCAACAGATGATTTGGGAGGTCTTGGAACTGGTGATGGAATTAATCATTGGACTCCTGCTTATGTTTCTCATAATTATACTTATTCTGATTTGTCTCCTTATTATTGGGGTTATTTAGGCATTTTAACAAATGGTTCTGTTGTTGGTTGGGGATATAATTTTTATGGAGAGATTGGTGATGGGACTACTGAAATTAAAAAAGCGCCCACTTTTTCTTATGGAGATTATAATTTTTCTTCTATTTCAACAGGATATTCTTCCACTTTAGCAATTTTAAAAAATGATGAATTAATTTCTTGGGGAAATACAAGATGGGGGGTTTTGGGAAAAGGGGAAATTTCAGATTTTTTTTCATTACCTATTTTATTTTCTTATGGAAATATTTCTGAAAATTCTTATTCTTCAATTTATTGTGGTGCATATTTTTCATGTGGTCTTTTACAAAATGGTTCAGCTATGTGTTGGGGAGATAACACTTATGGCCAATTAGGAGATAATACTACAGAAAATAAATTAACTCCCACTTATGTTTATGGAAATTATAATTTTTCCTCAATTAAATTAGGTTCAAATCATATTTGTAGTTTATTGCAAAATGGTTCAGCTATGTGTTGGGGAGATAATACAAATGGCCAATTAGGAGATAATACAACAACTGAAAGACATATTCCAATATCTGTTTATGGAGATTATATTTTTATCAAATTAGCTGTTGGAAAATATCATACTTGTGGTCTTTTACAAAATGGAACTGCTTTATGTTGGGGGAAAAATATTAATGGTCAATTAGGAGATAACACAACAACTGAAAAACATATTCCAACTCTAGTTTATGGAAATTATAATTTTTCTACAATTAAGCTTGGAACTAGTTTTTCTTGTGGTCTTTTGCAAAATGGAACTGCTTTATGCTGGGGAAATAATGGGGTTGGAAAATTAGGAGATAATACAATTATTCAAAAAGAAATTCCAACTCCTGTCTATGGAAATTATAGTTTTTTAAATCTTTCTTTAGGAGCTACACATTCTTGTGGCCTTTTACAAAATGGAACTGCTTTATGTTGGGGAGCTAATGCTGTTGGACAGCTGGGAGATAACACAACAACTGAAAAACATATTCCAACTCCTGTCTATGGAAATTATAATTTTTCTATAATTGATTTGGGAATCGCTTATACTTGTGGTCTTTTACAAAATGGAACTGTACTCTGTTGGGGATATAATATTTATGGGCAATTAGGAGATGGAACGGAAGTGAATAAATATATACCAAATTTAGTTAAAATTAATGAACTTTTTAATTCTATTAATATCGGGGGCACATTTATTTTTGGCGTTTTAACTGATGGACGTGTTGTTTCATGGGGATACAACGTATATGGACAACAGGCATTTTCTAATTTTAATTCAAAAATTCCTACTAAAAATATTTACAAGGGAAGGTTAATTGGAAAAAATGCAAATTCTTTTGATATCGGTTTTACTTTTGAAGGTAATTCAAATGTTTTAGTGAATAATGGATTTAGAGGAATTGATTTGGATTCTGAATATAATAATATTGTTTTGAGTTACAAAGATAGGGAAGCAAAAATTTATGTGAATGGGGAGTTGTCTGAAACTTTTAATCCTCCTGGGTTTACTTTATCTACTGCATTAGAAAATATTATTTTAGGAAAGAATTATAATGGAGATATTGACGACTTAATGATGTGGAATCGTTCATTGTCTGATTCTGAGATAGAATTCATTTACAAGTCAAATCTTGAGAAGTTGAATGAGACATCATGGAGTTTTACGACGTCGTTTAGTGATTTGGCTGAGGCGACTTATCGTTATGGGGTTTTTGTTCAGGATGGTTTTGGATGGGTTAGGAGTTTGAGAAATTTAATTGTTGATTTTCCTGAGGCTTCTACTGGGGGTTCGACTGGGGGTTCGACTAATTTGATTTTTACAAATGGAGTTGTTAATCGGGGATTTCCTAAGGGGCATGTTTTGAAGTTGGGGGAAAGGGAATTGAAGATTGGGGAGTTTGATTCTTCGAAGGTTAGTTTGAGTTTTGATTCTAGTGAAGTTATTGTTGAACTTGGAAAGTCTGAGAAAATTGATATTGATCAGGATGGATTTTATGATTATGAAATTGGTTATTCTGGTTCGACTGGGAATTTTGCTGATTTAGTTATTACTGAGATTTATGAGAAGGTTCCTGCTGTTCAGGAAGAAGCAAAAGTGGAAGATGGAGATTTGGGATTAGGTGTTGGAGATTTGGATGAGGAGAAAAAAGGATTTTTTAGAAGGATTTGGGATTGGTTTGTTGGGTTGTTTGGTTAGATTTATCAATTCGTAAACTTTATATAGTACTCTTGTGTAGTAACAACATGGAATTGGGGGAAATTATTACATCTGTTAAAGAATCAAAATTGAAGGATTTGCCTAGACTTAGTTCTAAATCGAAGAAGTTTGATTTTTCGGAAGTTGAAGAAATTTTAGATGAAAGAAGTTATTTAGTTTTCAAAAATCTTTTAGAATTATCTAAAAGTGATTATCTATATTACCATTTTTTTGAAAACAAGGGTTTTATCCCATTAGATTTGAAAGATGAATATATTGAAGGTAAAAAAATTTATAATGAAAGAAAAGGCCATTATTTTTCGGAGGATATAAATTAAAATGAAAGAAGCACTTGAAAAAAGAATTTCTGATAACGAGGAAATTTCTGATTTTCTTCCTTATGATATTATGCCAGATGATTATTTGGCGAGTGATTTTTTTGGATATAGGAGCAAAGAGGAAAGGAATTCTAAAAATTATAATTTTCTTTTAGATAATATTAATTTAAGAGCTGAAGGAGAATCTAAGCGATGGATTTATAAGAATTTTCAAGGATATGGCAAACATTGTTTAGATGTTTATTTGTTTTCTCAAGGTAAAAAAATTTTACCTAGTTCAAAACATTTGAAACCAAAAGTTGGAATTATAAAAAAGGCATATGAGCCAGAAATTGTGAAGGTTCCTGTTAAGGGGGGAAAAATGTCAATTAATTGGGTCGCAGATAATAATCCTAAAAGAGTTCATGCAATACATGGGGAAATGTATAGAAAGGGCGAAGAATTTTTTGAATTAATTAATTATTTGAAAGAATGATTTTTAATATTGCTGAATAAATTCAGAATTTATAGACTAAAATTCAAGAACGTGGTTCTTTGAATTTTAAGATTGTAATTAATCTGGGAAATTTTAAAGTAAATAGATAAGATTTATATTTGGAATTTATAATCACATATATTCTAGTGAAGAAAATATTTTGGATAGTTAATTTTCAAAAAGATTTATTAATTTGTTCTTGATACATTGATTATGGGATTGAATATACGGGAAATTGTTAAAAGAAAAGAGATTGATTTTCCTGATTTGAAGGGAAAAACTGTTTGTGTTGATGCATTTAATATTCTTTATCAGTTTTTGTCTACTATTAGGCAAGCTGATGGAACTCCTTTGATGGATGAAGAGGGGAATATAACTTCTCATTTGTCTGGAATTTTGTATCGTAATGTTGCTTTGATTTCTGAAGGGATTAAATTGGTTTATGTTTTTGATGGGATCCCTCCTGAGTTAAAGTCGAAGATTCATAAAAAAAGAGGGGATGTGAGGGATGTTGCTCGTGAAAAATATCAAGAAGCTAAACAGAGTGAAGACATTGAATCTATGAGGAAATATGGCCAGCAATTGACTAGGTTGGATGATGAAATGATTAAAGAAAGTAAAGAATTGTTGGAAGCATTGGGGGTTTGCGTTATACAGGCGCCTTCTGAAGGTGAAGCTCAAGCTGCTTATTTGGCTAGACGTGAAGAAATCTATGGGATTGTTAGCCAAGATTACGATTCTTTGATTTTTGGTGCTCCGATTTTAATTAGAAATTTAACTGTTTCTAGGAAGAAGAGAACTTATTCTGGTTATGTGGAAGTTAGGCCTGAGAAAATTATTTTGTCAGATTTGTTGGATGAATGGGGAATTGATAGGGATCAATTAATTTGTTTGGCTATTTTGGTTGGAACTGATTATAATCCGAAGGGAGTTTTTAGGATTGGTCAAAAGAAGGCTTTGGAATTGGTCAAAGAGTATAAGGATCCTGAAAAGATTTTCGAGGCTGTTAAGGATAAGATTGAAGCAATGGATGAAGAGGATCAGTTTGATTGGAAAGTTATTTTTAGTTTATTTCGTGCTCCAAGGGTTGATGATTTGGAGATTGAATTTCCTAAACCTGATTTTGATAAAGTTAAAGAAATATTGGTTGAAAGGCATGGTTTTAATGAGGATAGAATTGATACTCAACTTGAAAGATTGGAGAAAGTAAAAAAAGCTAAGAATCAGAAATCTTTGGATAAGTGGTTTTGAATTAGGAATTGGGAGTTAGTATTTGGAAATTAGGGATTAGCAATTAGGGATTAGGAGTTGGGGATTGGAGGTTAGAATTTGATAAGGGATTTTTTAGGAAATAATTTTTAATGAATTAAAATTCATAATTTATAAAATAAAATTTTCGAACGTGGTTCTGAAAATTTTAGAGAATTAGTTAGGCAGAATAAATTAAATGAAGATTTTTATAAATTATTTCTATGATAATTGGGAATTAGGAGTTAGGGATTAGGAATTGGGAGTTGGTGATTGGGAATTGGAGATAGAAGTTGGGAATTAGGAGTTAGGGATTAGGAATTGGGAGTTAGGGATTAGGAATTGGAGATAGAAGTTGGGAATTGGGAGTTGGTGATTGGGAATTAGGGGTTTGATTATCTCAGATTTCTGTTGTTTCTTTCTGCAATTTTTTCTATTCTCCTCATTCCACTTATTAATCTTGAATATTCAGCACTATCCTTTGGATTTGAAGAGGCTGAAGGAATTTGTCCTCCGTTGTCACTAACTATTTTATTTATTCTTTTTGAATATTTGTCATATTGTCTTTGCATTTTGTTGTATTTTCTTGCTTGTTTTTTGGCTTTTTTTATTTGTTTTTTAGATTGTTCCCCTGCCAATCCTATTCCTTGTGTTCCCCATTTTATGGGTGTGCCTGCAATTTTACCAATTGTTTTAGCTCTATTCCATCTCCTTCCTCTTCTCTCTCTTCTATATCTTCTAAGGCCTTCTCTTTTTTCATCTGCTTCTAATTTTCTTATGTTTTCTTCGCTGTAAAATTTTTCTTTTGATCTTCTTCTTCTATATAAAATTAATCCAATGATTAAGAAAATTGAACCAATAACTATCGCGGCTCCGCTTTCTGCTGCTACTTTGAAAATTCCTAATGCTAAAAAGATTAATCCAAATATGATAAATAATCTTCCAAATCCCCATTTCCAAATTATTAGCATTGTTAAACCTAAAAGAATCCAAGGTCCGATTGTAAAGAGCAATTCTTGATTAAATCCTATTTTGTAAAATATGTTTTCTATTGGAATATTTAATTTTGTTAATCCATAGGTTGAGAAAACTGATAATATTAAAGCTATTATCCAACCATTGTTTATCTTTGTTCGATTTATTGCAAAATACAATAACCAAAATATTGCAAGAAATGAAATGGCTAAAGGAACATATTCTAATGTATCCATAAAAAATCTTCCTATTCCAAAATTATTGTAACTTCCTGCGTATTGATAAGCTGAAATTAAATTTAATGCTATTATTGTGAATAGGCTTAATGTTACTTTTTTGACCTCTTTCATGGTTGATTTAGGAATTTTATTTTTATAAATATGTGGATTTTGAGAGCAAGGAGAATTTGTTGAACAAGTTCAGAATTTATAGAATAAAATTCAAGAACGTGGTTCTTTGAATTTTAAGAATTAAATTAATGTGGAGAAGATTTTTAAGAAAATTATTTTAGATTTTTGGAAATTAAAATTAGGTTGTAGATGGAAATTATTTCAATTCTTTGATTCTTTTTTGTAATTTTTTTAGTTCTTCTTCTGTTGAATCTAGTTGATTATTAAATTTTAGAATATATGTTTTGATTTCTTCTATTAATTTTTCGTATTTTTCTTTATTGTTGGAGTATTTTGTTTTTGAACAAACATATTCTAATTTATCTTCTAAATTTTTAATTTTTGAAACGTATAAATCATATTGTTCTGAAAGTCTTAATTGTTCTTTTTCTAATAAATCGGTTTCTTTGTCTTTTGGCAATCTTAATTTTTTGATGTGTTTTGAGGGTTCTTTTTTTGCTTTTTCTTCTTCATTGAGTTTTCTGATTTTTTGTTCTTCTTTTTGTTTTTTTAGAAGCTGTTTATATTTTCTTTTTGATTCTTTTATGTTTCTTCTTATTGCTCTTTTATGTGATATCATGTTAGAATAAAGTTGATTTGTTTTATAAGAATTTATGTGGGGAAAAAGATAAATTTTACAAAAGTCATTTAAATTAAATATTCCAAATATTATAATGACAAAACAAAGATCTTTTAGTGTATTAGGCGATGTTGCAATTGTGAATTTTCCATTTGATACAAATGAAAAAGATAAGAAGGTTTTTGCGAAGAAACTTTTGAAAGAACATAATAATTTGAAAACGGTTGTTGAGAAAGCTCATAAATTTAGTGGAAGGCTCAGAAAACAAACTACTAAGCATTTGGCGGGTGTTAAAAATAAGGAAGTTTTGTATAAAGAGAATGGTTGCGAGTTCAGGTTTAATATTGATGACACATATTTTTCTCCAAGGTTGAGTAATGAGAGAAAAGAAGTTTCTGAGATGATTAAGAAAGGGGATGAAGTTTTAGTTATGTGTGCTGGTGTTGCTCCTTTTTCTATTGTTATTGCTAAAAATACAAATGCCAAAGTTGTTTATTCTAATGAATTGAATCGGAAAGCAAATGAGTATGCGAAAGAAAATATTTCTCGAAACAAAGTTGAAGAGAAAGTTATTTTGGTTCCCGGAGATATAAAGAAGGTTGCTCCGAAACTTGTGAAAGAAGGGAAAAATTTCGATGTTATTGTTATGGCTAGACCTCAGTTAGAAGATACTTTTTTGAAAGAGGCTTTTATGTTTGTCAAATCTGGGACAAGAATTTATTATTATGATTTTTGTAAAATTGAAGATAAGGGATTAATTGTTGAGAAGGTTAAAAAAGAAGCTAAGAAAGCTGGAAAGAAGATTAAAATTTTGAAAGTAAAAGATGCTGGAGAAATTGCGCCGTATAAAGTTAGATTGAGAATTGATTTTGAAGTTTTGGGCAAGAGTTGGTTGAAGAGATTGTTTGGTAGAAAATAGTTATTCTTTCAATTTTTCCACAAGCCCCCTAGTTTTACAAATTTTTGGTAATTTTTCTACCATAAATTCTGGTTCTATTTGATTGTTATAGGGACATTTTTCAATATTGCAAAATATTTCTTTTTGTCTGAAGAGATAATCTTCTTTTGCATGGTTTTTTGCATAGGGGCAAATTTTTGTTTTTTCTATATATGCTCCTTCAAAAGGTTTTTTTAATCCCATTTTATTTTGTGTAAACGTTTATTTAAATTAATTTGTGTATTTGAAAACTAGAATTCTTTTTTTATCTTTACGGCAGTTGGTGCTTGCCTTGCTCTCAACCTTGTCATCTAAAACAATAGTAATTGATGATGCCAAGATTGTTCTTCCGTGCCTCTGTCACTCTGGTCAACTAGAATTCTTTTTTTATCTTTACGGCAGTTGGAGCCTGACCTCCGTGCCAGGTGAATCTTGGACGCATTCTCATTGGATAAATTCTTTCTGAATTGTCGTCTAGAATTATTGCTGAACCTTTTAGGCTTGGAAGATCATTCATGAATCCTTGAATTGTATTTGTTAGGTATGATTGCATCATATGGTTTAGCGCATCCACATCAGGTTTTGAAGTTACTCTGTGAGCTAAAACTATGTCTGATTGAGTCATAACATCTGTATGGATTTTTCCTGGTTGTTGTGTTGCTAGAACAAGTGAAATTCCTGGTTGTCTACCTTCTCTTAATATTTGTACTAGTGCATCGGTTGAAATTACTTTTTCATTTAATGGGAGGAATTCATGGGCTTCATCGATGAAAAGCCAAACTAAAGGAGTTTCTTTTGATTTTTCTTCACTTGAATAATCCAGTCCTCTTGAAACAGAATTAATTTCTTCTTGTTTTCTTGCCATCATTCTTTCATTGAATAATTTTCTAGATAGTAAACTTATTACTAGTCCCCTTACATTAAAAGCTCCAACTGAATTGTATACTGACAAATCTAAAACAGAAGTTGTTCCTCCCGTTATTAATTCTCGGATTTTTGTTTCATCTGTTCCTTCTTGAGCAAAAATTCCCCAAGTATCTGCAGTCTCAAAAAGTCCCATTGCTGAATTTATTGTTTCTTTTTCACTTCTTTTATCTTCTTTTATTGTTTCTAAGACATCTTTTATTGTATATTTTTCTCCTGTTTCTTTTAATTTGATTATTGATCTCTGTATTAATGTTGAAACTGGATGCAATAAACTTAATCCAAAAGTTATTATCCAATCTTCTGCGTCTAATTCTGAGACACTTAATGCAAATTTTTCGTCAACTGGGATACCTTTGTCTATAAATTCATCATAGCTTCCAAAGGGTACGAAAATTTTTACTGGAAGTGTTTTTGGAGACAATCCCCATTCGTGCAAAAGTTCTTTGTCTTTTTCATTAGGATATTTCATTGTCCAATATATGCCCATTGTATCGAAAATTAGTGAGGCAATGTTTTCTGAAACTTCTTTGGGTAAACTGGATATTTCTTCAGTTAAAACTCCCAAGGTGTATGATTTTCCTGAACCTCTTTTACCTGCAATTAAAACTACGTGGCTTCTTGCAATGTCTAAAAAAATATTATTTGAAAGAGAATTATATTGCCCCATTTTTACATATCCTCTCCCGATATGTAAAAGTCCTTTTTTTCCTAAAAGCTTTTTATCTGATTCTCCTCTTCCTACTACTATGTCATATGGCATGAACTAATTAAGTTAAACTTATTTTTAATGCTTTGGTTGAAAATTAATTTTAGTTTATGAAAAAGTTTTTTATCAAAATTATTTAATTCTTTGAAAAAGTTGCATGTATTTTATCCTTTTTTGCAAATTAATATTTTATAGAAATTTGATTATTTTTTCTTATGGATTTCAAGAGGTGGGAGCTTAAACATATTATATTCTCTGCAGGAGTGACTTTGATACCAATTTTCTTTGGTTATAAAGAATTATAGAAGTTATCTTCTTTTGGTTTTAAGTCGATTCTCCCCCATTCCTCCTGCAGGGAATTTTGGAAAGTATCAATTATTTTTGAATTTCTTAGAAACTTTTATAAAAGGTTTTTGTTTTTAGTGAACTATGGCAAGTAAAAAAAAGAGTAAAAAGTATGATTTTGTTGGGAAGATTAAAAAGAATCCCTGGAAAGTTACTACTTTTGTTTTTGCTATTTTGTCTCTAATTTTAATTGGTTCAATGGTTTTCAATGCTGGAACTTTGAGTTCTAAACAGGCTGGAGAAAATTTTGTAGATTATATTAATTCAATGGGCGCGACCCAAATTGAGTATATTGATTCATCTGATTTTAGTGAGGGTTTGTATCAAGTTACTATTTCCGCTGAAGGAAAAGAAATTCCTGTTCATGTGACTAAAGATGGCCTTTATTATGTTCAAGGTGTAATGCCTATTACTCAACAAGTTGTTGTTGAAGAGAAACCTGCTCCGGTTACTGGTGAAATTATTAAGAGTGATGAACCTTTAGTCCAATTATTTGTTATGACTCATTGTCCTTATGGTACTCAAGCTGAAAAAGGATTTATTCCTACTATGAAAGCTTTGAGTGAAGTTGCTGATTTAGAGATTAGATTTGTACATTATTATATGCATACAAATAATCAAGAAGAGGTTGAAACGCCTAGGCAAGTTTGTATTAGAGAAGAACAAACTGATAAATTTATCCCATATTTAGAATGTTTCTTAGGTAAGACTGGTACTCAAGATGATGCTGCAGCATGCGAATTAGAAATTGGTATTGATTCTAGTGCTTTAGCTGAATGTATTGAATCAGGAAGAGCTGAGGAATATTATGCTGAAGATTCTGTATTAAGTGAAGCTGCAGGAGTTAGGGGTAGTCCAACACTTGTTGTTAATGGACAAATTGTTAATAGTGGAAGAAATCCTCAAGCTTATGGGGATGTTGTTTGTCAATCTTTCAATAATGTTCCAGAATTATGCGGAACTATTAGTTTAGATTCTACAAATCCTAGTCCAGGATTTGGATATAGTGCTACTGGTTCTGCAACAACGGCCCAATGTTAACTTTTTATTCTAGTTTTGTTATTTCATCTTCGTGTAGCTCTGCTACGCCACAGAATAAAATGCCTCTCCAGAATAAAAAATACTGCCTATTTCTTTCCTGTACAAGAACCTGATAAATCAGGTAATTCAAAATTATTATTTTGGATATAAAATTTTATAAGTATGATTTTTATTGGGAATTTATGCAAACAGTTGAAGATTTAATTTTGAAAGCTAATCATTTGGCTAAGTATTATTATAAGGGTTTTGGGAATGCCATTTGTGGATGTAATAATCAAATTGAAGCAATTGTTTATTCTAAATCTGAAAGAGATTATGGCAAAATATTTAGTGGAATAATATCTCGTCTTGAAAAACACTATGATTCTATTAATTTTGAAGATCTTTTTGAAAGGAAAGAATTTTACCCTATTTTTATTGTTGATGAATTATTAAAAAAATATTCTGATGAATCAAAAATATTTTTCAAAAATCCGAATAAAAATAAAATGAAAGAAATTTTTAATATTGGGAAATCAATAGTTGAAATTGGGGGCAAATATGATGAGTATTTTAATAATACTCTTTGGGAAATTCGGAATTTTTCTGGATATGAAGATTATCAAATGAAAATAAAAGATTATCGTGGGCTAGAATTTATTTTTCCAAATATGCCTAATACTTCATAACATAATTAATTTCATCTTGGTCGAGTTTTAGTTCTTTTTGGATTATTGGATTTTTTAGTTGGGGTTTGATTTCTTTCCATTGGGACATTATTCTTTTGTATCCTACGTGGGTTTTTTCTGCGTATTTTATTGCTATCGTTTTCTTTTTTCCATGTTTTTGGTTGTTTAGCCAAATTTTCAATATTCTTCCTGGTTTTGAATATTTTTTGAATCCATCAATTCTTTTTTCTCCTTTTGCTTGCGAAATTCCATAGCTTCCAAATATGTTTTCGTAAACTAAGAAACGCCAGTATTGTTGTTTGTATATTCTCCCTTTGAACAAATCCACATTTCCTAATCTTTGATATGCTTTTGCTAAGTCTTCTCCAGAGTATACTTTTGAAATATTTTCTTCTAGCCACAGTATTATTTCATCCATTTGCATATCTACTTTATCAAAAGTTCCAAGCATTTCTTGATTTGCTTTATCTTGAAAAATATGTTTTAATGCATTAAAGATGTCTAATTTTTTGTTTCGTTCATCTATGAATATTTCTTCTGGGTTTTCCATTGATGTTGCGGCTTCAAGGTCGTTTATTGCGCTTCTAAGGTCCCCTCTTGCCTTGATTGATATCTGGTTGAGCACTTTATCATTTATTGTTTTATTTTCTTTTCCTAGTATTGTTTTTAGTAGTTGTTTTGTTTCTGCAGGGCTTATGTCTTTTAGTTCTATGATGTTTGTTTTTTTCCTTAAAGGAGATAATTTTTTTGCCCAGGCATCATTTGCGGCACAAATTATTGGAAAGTTTGTTGATTCTATTAATGTAACTAATTCTGAAACGCCTCCCCTGTCTTGCATCCCTGAAAGGCCATCAACTTCATCTACAAGTATTATTTTGTTTTTATTGAATAGGGAAGTTTGTTCTAATACTGGTTTTAATTTTTCATGTAATGATCTTTTATTTCTTAAGTCAGATGCATTTAATTCAAATATTTCGTATCTGTTTTCTTTTGCAAATACGTGAACTAATGTCGTTTTTCCTATTCCAGGGGGACCATTAAGTAAAAGTGCCTTTCTTCTTACTTTTGGAAAGTCTTCCAAGTAATTTTGAACTTGTTCAATTGCTTCTTCTTGCCCTATTAAAGCAGACAATGTTTCTGGTCTGTATTTTTCTACCCAAGATTTCATTTTATTCCCATAACCTCAATTGTTCTGCATCAATTGTTGGTTTACCATTTTTTATTTTTATTAAATATTCTAATGATCTATCAGTCATAAATAATTTATTTTTTTCTACACATTTTCTATTTAATTTTGGAGGAGATAGGTATTTGAATGCTTTGCCAACTCCACATAATTCTTCATTTTCAATTTTTATGTACCAATCACAACCATCACATTCTTTTTTTAAAGATTTTATTTGGCCATCCCATATTTCGTAATGCCTGGGTTTTATTATGGTCATTTTAGAACTATTTTCCCAAACCAGCTAAAACAAATGAAGCTAATAATGCTTGGAGTTGAATGAATGGATCTGAGCCTTCGACAATTCTAAACTCTGCTTCACCAGTTTTTTCTGTTAGTTTTACTTTTATTTCTGGTTCGATTGTTAAATTCCAAATTTCTTTTTGCATTTGTTTAATTACATCTTGTCCTGAAACTGATTCTTTAAGCATAACATTTAATAGTTTTTCTCTTGAACCTTCAAAGTCTCCTGCTAAAGCATATTCTAAAACAACTTTGATATCTTTTGGTCTCGCTTCTGAAGCTATTGTCGATACTAAATCTTTTGTTATTTTCGGAGATACTGAAGATGTTGATTGCATCAGGTTCACTGAACGTCTACAATCACCTTCACTCGCTTCATAAATCGCAGTAATTGCTTCATCATCAATTTCTAAATTTTCTGCTTGTGCAATTCTTTTGATTACTTTTTCTACATCCTTTTTTTCTAATAATTTGAATCTGAATACTGCACATCTCGATTGTATTGGATCAATTATTTTTGAAGAATAGTTACAAGACATCACGAATCTACATGTTGAAGCATAGTTTTCCATTGTTCTTCTTAATGCTTGTTGTGCTTCTGGTGTTAGGGCATCAGCTTCATCAAGAAAGATAACTTTGAATGGAACGTTTCCAAGAGATTTTGTTCTTGCAAAATCCTTTACTTTTTCCCTCACTACTTGAATTCCTCTTTCGTCAGAGGCATTTAATTCTAAATAATTATCTCTCCAATTTTCTCCAAATAATTCTTTTACAACAATTAATGCCAGAGTAGATTTTCCTGTTCCTGCTGGGCCTGCAAATAAAAGATGAGGTATATTTAATGAATTTGTTAATGCTTCAACTCTTTTTATTATTGCTTCTTGGCCTGCTAATTCTTCAAATTTTTTTGGCCTATATTTTTCTGTCCAAATTTCGCTTGTCATAAGAATTTTAAGAATTGTTTTTTTATAAAGATTGTTTTACTGTGGTGAAATGACAATCACACCATTTTCTTTTTGTGGTCAAAATGTTGGAAGATTTTTTGCTGTAGTGAAATGCCAATCGCATATTTTTTATTTTAAAAAGATATTTTTTATTATGTGCTGGGTTTTCTCCGATTTATAGTATTTGGCTCAATTATTCCTTTTCCATTCAGTGCTTCTTGATTGAATTTTTCTGCATGGGATTTGTATTTGAAATATCCTTCTGGCGAACCTTCATTTATTAATTTATATTCTAAATCTATTGCTGTTTGTGAGAGTTCTTCAAAATAATATTCTCTATTTGTAGATTTGTCATAATTCAAAGAACTTTTTTCTCCTTTCATATAAGCAACTGGTTCACCATTATTTATATTAAAAAATTCATACCATTTATCAACTGTCATGTTTGCTTAAAATTATTCTCTTTTATAAGAGTTGTGTTCAGAATTATCTAAGTCTAACTTTTCTTACTTTTACGCTTGTGCTTTTCTTTTCTAAGCTTTTTCCTTTGCCATTTCCATCTCATTTGGCCTTTCTTTTTCCAACGTCTTGAACTTCTTTTCATAAGAGTTTGAATAAGATTTTATTTTTAAAGGTTTGGGTTATCTAGATTTTTTTACTCCAACTTTTTCACAATATTTGTTTATTGGACATTCAGAACATTTTGGAGAAATTGGAACACAAATTGTTCTTCCAAATTGGACAAATATTGAGTTAAATTCTTTCCAGTATTTTTTTGGTAGTATTTTTAATAATTCTTGTTCTGTTTGTTCAGGAGTTTTTGTCTTTACCCAACCTATTCTATTTGGAACTCTGTGGCAATGCGTATCTACAGGAATGACTGGTTGGTCGTATGCGAATGCAAGAACGATATTTGCTGTTTTTGGTCCAATGTGTTTTATTGAAATTAACTCACCATAAGTTTTTGGAACTTTTCCTTTGAATTTTTTTATTATTTCTTTTGATACGGATTTTAATGCGATTGTTTTTTTGTTATAATGACCTGATTGGAAAATTATTTTTTTAAGTTTGGGAGTTGGGAGCTGGATTATTTTTTCTGGAGTATCTGCAATTTTGAAAAGTTTTTCTGATATGATTTCTGTTACTTCATCTCTTGCCCTTAGTGATAATAAGCATGAAATTAATATTTTGAATGCATCTGCTTTTCCTCTCATATTGTTGAGTGTTGTTGTACTTGCAGGAAATTCTTTTTCAAGAATTTTCATTATTGGTTGAATTGTTTTGTTTTTCATAGAAATCTAAACTGCTTTTGTTATGTAACTAATTCCATTTTCTTGGAATATTTTTATTGCGTCTTGAATTGATTTGTCTCCTAAAAAGCAGGCCACTATTTTATTTTTGAATTTTGATTCTGCAATCATACATGCTGTTTTTTCTGGTTGGGACATAGTTTGAGGGGTTAAGATTATAATTATTGAATCATAGTTTGATTTTATTCTGTTAATTGCACTTTTGTAATCTTTTGCTGTGGCTGTTCCAAGAATATCTTTTGGACCAGTTATTTGGTATCCTTGAGATTCTAATTGATCTGTTAGTAAAGCTCCTGCGCCTCCCGCATTTGTTATTATTGCAATTTTTTTACCTTTTAATTTATAGACAATATTTTCTTCCCTAATTCCGAATGCCCTAATTAAGGATTTTGTTTGTTTTACTCCTGCTTGTTTGAATGCTCCTTTGTAAATTTCATTATCTGTTGCCAAACTTGCAGTATGGGACATTGTTGCATGTTTTCCAGTTTCTGTCTGTCCAGCTTTTATCACAATTATTTCTTTTGTTGATTTTTTACATGCTTCTATGAATCTTTTTCCATCGTGCAATGATTCTATATAACAAACAATTTTTTTTGTTTTTTTGTCTTCGTTGAAATATTCAATCCAATCTGCAAAATTCAAATCCATCATATTTCCAACTGAAATAAATCCTCTCAGAGGTATTTTATAATCTAATATATAACTTCCTAGTGCTCCACTTTGACTTATGAATACAGTGTTTCCTTTCTTTACAGTTTCTTTTGCAAAAGTTAAATCTAAATTTTTCTTTGGATTAATCATTCCAAAACAATTTGGACCCAATATGTTTAATTCATGTTTGAATTTTAGTTTCATAATTTTCTTTTCTAAATTAAAATTTCCTACTTCAGAAAATCCTGCTGAAATTATGATTATATTTTTTATTCCTTTTTTTGCACATTGTAATATTATTTTTGGAACAGTTTTTGCAGGTGTGGCAATTATTGCAAGTTCTATTTTTTTTGGATAATCTCCAACTTTTTTATATGATTTGTTGCCTTCTATTTCTTCACCTTTTCTATTTATTGGAATTACTTTACCTTTCAGATTATCTAATTTTTTCATAATTATGTTTCCAACTTTTCCAGGGCTGTTTGAAGCTCCTATGATTGCAACTGATTTTGCATTGAAGAAAGAATCTAATTTTTTTTCCATGCTTTTAGTTAGGAATTATTATTTATAGAGTTTTTGGGAAAATTAGAAAACTATATAACTATTTTTTTATTCATTATTTTATGAAATATGTTGGAGAAGTGGAAACAGAAAAATTTTTATCTAAGAAAGGGTTTAATGTTATTACTCATGCTTTTTCTTCGAATAAATCGGGAATTAGGAAAGCTTTGAAAAAAGTAGGGGTTCCTTTTGTTATGAAAGTTTCTGGTAAAAATATTGTTCATAAGAATAAACTTGGCGGAATTAAGTTGGATGTTAAAACTTATTCTAATGCTATTGAAGAGTTTTCTGAATTAAAAAAGATAAAAGGGGCTAATGGAGTGTTATTTCAAAGTAAGATTGAAGGAAAGGAATTTTTAATAGGTGTTAAAAAAACTCCCGAGTTTGGTCAAGTTATTGGTTTTGGTTCTGGTGGAACTGATGTTGAAGAAAAAAAGGATATTAGTTTCAGAATAACCCCTTTGGATAGAGAAGAAATCAAGAAAATGATTAAGGAGACAAAAGCTTCTAAGGGACTTTTGAAACCTGATGGGAAAGCAATTGAAAATGTAATCTTCAAATTATCGGAATTGTTGAGTAAGCATCCAGAAATTTCTGAATTAGATATAAATCCTTTGATGGTTAAAGATGGGGTGGCCACGATAGTTGATGCAAGGATGGTTTTTGATTGAAATTAAGGAAAAGAGTTATTAATCTTGTTTGTTATTAATTTTTATGAAAAGAGATGTGAAAAAAGAGATTAAGAAAAATATTAAGAAAGTCTCTGAAGTAAAGAAAAGTTCTTTCTGGAAAAAAATAAAAAATATTGAACAAAAACATAAGGTTCTTTTCTTTTTGATTGCGGCTTTTATTTTAATAATTTTTTTAATTTTTGGTACTAGGTTGTATTTGTTTGTGAATTTTTTGTTGGGAAATGATACTTTGGTTAAATTAACTGCTGATAACCAAGATTTTTTTCTCGAGAATTCTGAGACTGCAAAAGTTAATTTTGACATATATGTTTCTACAAATTTCTTTTGTGAAGCCCATTGTAGTTATTCTTTTGAAGATTTGAGTAATGGTTATGTTTTAGATAAAAATAATTTTACTACCAAAATTTCTAATCCAAATGAATTAGAATATTCTTTGGTTGCCCCAAGAATTGGAGAGGGTCAGAAATTGTATTTGTTTGAAGTTGCTTGCTCTAGCCAACGTACAGCTTTTTGTAAAACTGATGAGGATGTAAATAAGAGAAGTTATTTGGTTGCTTTGAATTACGAATTAAGTGAAGAGCAAAAAGTTTTTAGGGAGGAAGCTAATGAATCTTTACAGGAATTAATTTTTGAATATGAGGAACTTAGGAGGATTAATTTAGAAAATGAAGAAATGTATGAAATTCTTTCTGAACATATTGTGGTTGAAAATTTTTCTCGAGATAATCTTACTCAAATTGGTAGCGATTTGGATTCATTGATTGAGGATTGGGAAGATTATGAATATGAGGCTGTTCTTGGAGATAGGTTATTTGAAAAAATTAATGAAACTAGGGAATTATTTGTAGGCATAAATGATAATTTTAGTTCTAAATTTGTTTACTATAATAATCTTGTTTTGGATGGTTTGGATGTAAGAAATGAAATTTCTGATTTAAAAAATGAAAAGAATATTAGTAATCAAGATTATCATAAAATTTCTTCTCTAATAAAAGATTATAATGGTTTTGTGGAAAATTTGACTTTTGTTTTTAATTTATCTATTGCTCAAGAACAAGTTTCTGATTTTTTTATTATAATTAATAATACTTTTGAAAATTTGGAGAAGAATTTTAGTGTTAGCTACAATTATACTTCTTTAAAACCTTTTAATTTGAGTTTTATTTCTAAACCTTTTTATTCAAATTATTCTTCTGGAAAAGAAATTCAGATTGAAGAGCCTCTTTGTTGTTATAAGGGTGATTGTGAGATTTGTTGTGGCAATGAATGTCAAGATGATCCTTCAAAATATCCTATAATTTTGGTCCATGGACATTCTTTTAATGATAAGATTTCTGCAGATAGTAGTCTTGGAGATTTGAATTCTATTAAAGAATCATTGGTTGAAGATGGAGTTATTGATGGGGGTTATGTTATTGTTAGAAAATTGGAAAACACTGGAACATTTGCTAGGACAAATAGGCAAATTGTTTTTGCTGCTAGTTATTATTTTGATATTTATCAAAATGAGGAAGAGACTTTGAGTTTACAAGCTAAAGCAGATAGTTTAGATACTTATGCTTTGAGACTTAATGATATTATTGAAAATGTTAAGATGATGACTAATAGGGATAAGGTGAATATTGTTGCACATAGTATGGGAGGACTTGTTTCTAGGAGATATGTCCAGATTTTTGGGGAAGATAGCGTTGATAATTTGGTTATGATTGGTACACCTAACCATGGCGTTGATGGTTATGTCCTTTCTAGTTGTCCTGTTTTTGGAGCGAATATACATTGCGAAATGATGGATAAGGATAGTTTGTTTTTGAATAAACTTAATTTTGGAGAAAAACCAGATATTAATGTTTCAATGATTGTTGGTGTTGGTTGTAATACTGATGGTTCTCCTGGCGATGGAATTGTTAAGAATGAAAGTGCTTATTTGCCTTGGGCGAAGAATTATTTTGTTGAAGGGAATTGCAGTGGCGTTGAATTTTTTCATCGAACTATGTTGAATGTGGATAGATATCCTGAAGTTTATGAGTATGTTAGGAAAGGTTTGGAATTGGGAGTTAGGGATTAGGAATTAGGGATTGGAGAGGGGGATTTAGGAGTTGAGATTAGAAGAAATTGTAATGGGGGCCTTGGCCGAGATTTGTGGGTCGCTAAAGCTCTCCGTCGTTTGCTAGTGCATGTTTGAATCAAACGAGGGTCGTTTCACTTTCCGTAGCCCGCTAGTGAATGTTTGAATCGAACGAGGATCGTTTCACTCTCCGTTGCACAAAAGTTTATGAAACTTTGTACCAAACTCGTGACCGAGTTCAAAAAATATGATCTTGCCGAGATTTGAACTCGGGACCTCTGGCTCTCTCAGAAGAATCCAAGAGATAATAATCCTAACGGACCATCTTCATATAAGACCAGCGCTCTGACCAGGCTGAGCTACAAGATCATGTAAGAATTAAAAAATTCCATTATATAAAAGTTTTTGATTGTGAAATTATTTGAATAGTTAGTTTTTTAAACTAATTTAGATAATTATTCTCATGCCCCGATAGTACAGAGGCCAAGTATGCTTGCCTTTCACGCAAGTGACCCGAGTTCGAATCTCGGTCGGGGCGTATTATTTTTGGATTATGAATTTTTAGAAAATTATAAATATTTCAAGAGGATTTTATTATGCATATGAAAAAATTAGAAAAAGGTAAATTTTATTTTTTGAAAATTAATGTTTTTGGGCGTGAGTTGGAATATCATGGAAAAGTTATTTATTTAGATGATAATGAATTTGGTTTGAGAACTGATGAGGATTGTTGTGTTAGGTTTAGATTAAATGGTTTGGTTTATTTTGAAGAAAAAGAAGAACCTGAAAAAGATTTGAGAATTGTTGTTAGAAAGAAAATAGGGAAAGAAGGATTGAAAGAGGCTGAAAAACCAAAAGGATTGTGATTAAGCTATTTTTATTTCGTATTGAGGTAATTTTAGGTAATGCCCTAATTGGTCTGCAATTTTGACATGATTGTAATTATTTTTTACTGCTTCTTTGTTTTGCTCTAAAACTTTTTTTGCATTTTCTGTTCTTTCTTCTATTTTCATTTTATCAATTGTATTGTAAAGTATTTTTTTGTTAGAAAGGATATTATCTAAATTTTTTATTCTTTTTTTGTATATTGGCCCATCTACTAATACATCATCTGCATATAGGTGGTGCAAATTTAATCCATTTTTATGGAAATCTGGGATTACATGATCTATGTGTCTGCCAATTAATGGTGTATCCGCAATCCATGGTTCTACAAACATGTATCCAAAACCTTCTTTTACGCTTGTTGAAAGTGCAAAATCAGATATGTGGTATAAATTTCCAACGTTAAAATTAACATCATCCAATGTTTCTGAAACTTCCCCCATTGTTGCAGGGATATTATGTTTTCTTGCTAAAGCCTCTAAGTTTTTTTGATATTTTATTTGGAAAATATTGTCTGGTTCATTTTTTATTATACTTGTTGTTACAATTAATCTATAATTGTTTTTTCCCAATTCATTTAACATTTTTGTAATCATTAAGGATTCTTCTATGTTTTTTCTATCGACTATTCTGTTGGGTACAGCAATGATTTTTTCATTTGGCAAAACCATTCCTAATTTTTCTAGTCTCTCTCTTAATTCATTATCTTTTTTTGGATTATCTTTATAGAAATTTTCACAAATTACTGAGTTTTTTAATATGTCTACATTTATTTTATATTCATTTTCTAATTGGTTTTTTGTTGGGTTAACCAAAGTTACATGAGTTATATTTCTTGATTCTGGAACTATATTTTTTAATCCATTATCTACATCATGGTGTCTATATACAACCCCTCCGTTGAAGCTTTCTGTAAATTTTTTGTATTCCTGAGGGGCAATAGGGAATTCTTCTAAATTTCTGAAAGGGTTTTCTATAATCACGGCCTCCAAGTCTTTTGTTTTCTCCAACAATTCTTTTGAAAATTCTCCCCCCATTTTTATGTTCCTTTTTTCGTATTTTGAAAAGGTTTTTTCTGAATCTCTGTCAGAAATAAAAACTGGTTCCAAGTTAGGATACAATTCTAGAAGCCCTTCTATGTTGTTGTTCACTACGGTGTTTACTCCGCTAGAACTTTCATTCCAAAGATAATGTATCACTCCAATTTTTCCCATTTTTTGCTTTATTTTTTAAATGTTTCTTTAATTTTGTTGTCATTTAATTGTTGTTGGCGAAAATAGTAACTTCTAATATATAAAGCTATCGTGATTATTTTCTCGTTACAAAAATTATTTCGATATATATCCAAAAATATATCATATTGTTGAGTATATAGTTTATTTTTTGAAAATTTTTATTGTTTATGAAATTATTTTTTATCAAAAAGACTATTAAACTGGAATTTCTTTTTGTTTTTATGGTACAATACAAATATTCCTCCCATAGAACGAGGCATATAGATAAAATTAAGAAGCAGCGGGTTAAATATCCAGAGGTTGCAAAAAACATAGTGAATACTTCGGACATTATTTTGGAAGTTTTGGATGCAAGGTTTGTTGAAGAAACTAGGAATAAAGAATTGGAAAAGGAAATTGAAAAACAGGGCAAGAAAATTATTTATGTTTTGAATAAAGTCGATTTGATTAAGGTTTCTAAGTTGAATGAAATTAAAGGAACAGTTTATCCTTATGCTCTTGTTTCTTGTGTTAAAAGAAAAGGAATTAAAGATTTGCGTGATTTGATTAAAAGAATTGCAAAAAATATTGAAAAAAGAGAGAAAAGAGAAATTTTGAAGGATAGAGTTGTTGTTGGAAAAGGAGAGAAAGTGAAAGTTGGCGTTATTGGATATCCTAATACCGGAAAGAGTTCTTTATTGAATATTTTGTCTGGAAAAAGTGCTGCAGGAGTTGGTGCAGAAGCTGGTTTTACTAGGAATGTACAAAAGGTTAGGTTATCTGAAGATATAGTTCTTGTAGATTCACCTGGTGTGATTCCTGAAAATCAATATTCAATGGTTGACAAAGAAAAAATTGCTCATCATACTCTTGCTGGAGGTAAAAGTTGGACGCAGGTTAAGGATCCAGAAATGGTTGTTCATGGATTGATGACAAAATATTCTGATGTTTTGAATGAATTTTATGATTGTGATTGTGAAGATTCGGAAGAATTGATTGAATTTGTTGGACGGGAAAAAGGTTTTTTGAAGAAAGGTGGAGAAGTTAATGAAGATCAAGCAGCGAGAGATATTTTGAAGGATTGGCAGGAAGGTAAGATTAAGGTTTAGGCTTTTTGTTTCTTTTTTGTTCTAACTTCGTTATTTCATTTCTCGCGTAGCGCTGCTACGCCACAAAATAAAATGCCTTGTTAGAACTAAAAAACAATTCAAAAAGAGGTAAGTAAGAAAATTAAATTAATTCTCCTTTTTCTAATAGAAATCTTATATTTGGAGCTACAATTTTATTTTTCATTTTAAACAAACAAAAGATTAATTCCTTCTCCTACAAAATAAGTGATTATAATTACTGTTATTGCAATTCCTAAATGTTCGAAAACATGTTTTATGGGTTTTCCACCGTTGTTTTTTGAAACCATGAATGTGAAAATTGAGAGCAATATTAATCCCATTGCTACATTTGTTATTATTGCTATGTTTAATGTTAGAAATATTATTGGTATTACAAAAATTAAAGCTGTTAGAAATTTTGTGGAAAATGCAGAGATTGTGCTTCTCATTACATTTTTCTTTGAGTTTCCTGCTGATTCCTCTGAAATGTGAATCCCGAATGCGTCTGAGAAAGCATCAGCAATTGCTATTGTAATTATCCCTCCTAAAACTGCTAATTTTGAATGTGTTCCTGTGAATAATCCAGTCATTAAACCTAATGTTGTGATAATTCCTGAAGTTATTCCAAATCCTAATCCTCTTTTTATTGAATTTTTCATGATTGGAAAAAGTAAGATGATTATAAAAGTTTAATGTTATTATTTGTTGTAATTATTTGGTAGTGAAGAAAAGAAAGTTTTATAAATATTTAATTTGTTGAGTTGATATGGAAAGATTAAATGATAAATTCAACTTGAGAACAAAATCAATTAGTCCTTGGGTATCAAAAATACTTAAAACTACTCCTAGAAGAGATAGATTAAAAAAAATAATTAGAGATAAAACTTCTCCATATTTTTTTCAAAACAATCCTGAATTAAATTATAATCTTGAAGTTATGAAAGCAAATTATTTATTAGCTTTAGATGAATTTAGAAATGGTGGTGGTTTTTCATCAAAGCAATATTTTAATCAAGCTGTAAATCAATTTAAAGAGATGGCAAAATATAAATTATCTATTTTAGATAATAGTTATATTGATAAGAATTCTTTTGATAAGTTTCAAAATTCGGAAAAAGAAGTTGAAAGGGAATTAAATCATTATAAAAGAAAATTAAGTCGGATTGCTCATGAAATTGGAATGGACATGGAAAGTTGTTTAAATTTAGGATTTATTAAAACTTTTTTAAATGATAACAAAGATTTATTTTATAAATTTCTATAATCTTTTAACCATATAAGTTTCTTCTAATTTGTAACCTAATTTTTTGTAGTATTCTCGGACGCCTATTCCGGAAATTATTTTTAGTTTTTTGTATTTGTTTTTCTTTGTTATTTTTTCTGCTTCTTGAATTAGCCACTTCCCGAATCCCTTGTGTTGCGAAAACTTGCCTTTTTCTCCTAGCTTTAGACTTTGGCCATAAACATGAATTTCTCTAATCATTGCTCCTTTTTTTGAAAGTCTTAATCTTAAAAGTCCGAATAGGATATCATCTTTGTTTACAATTTCTAAAAAATATTCGTTTCCTTCAGATGCTTTGTATTTTGTTTTTTTTAATTTTAAGTTTGTGTCAACTTTTCCTCTTTGGAGTGCAAAACCGATTTCTCTGTATCTAATTTCTTTTAGTTTTGTTTTCTTTTTTCTTAATTCTTTTTCTATTTCATTTCTCAAATCAATTCTTTTTGTTCCTGCAACTAAATATTCTGTCGGAATTTCTCTCATGACCCTCATTATTCTTGCATATCTTGGAACTATTTTTATCATTTCTAGAAGGACTTTTTCTGTTTCTTCTTTTGTATAGGGGACATATTCTTTATTCCAATATCTTTTTTCTAAAACTGAACCAGGCATAACTTGACAAGGATATAGTTTGACTTGGTCTGGTTTGAAGTTTGAATCTGAAAATATTTTTTTGAATAGTTTGATGTCCTTTTTTATTGAACTTCCAGGCAAACCTGGCATTATGTGGTAACCTATTTTGAAACCTGCTTCTTTTAGGGCTTTTGTTGCTTTGATTACATCATTTACTGTGTGGCCTCTTTGAATATCTTTGTATATTTTGTCATCTATTATTTGAACTCCTAGTTCTATCCTTGTTACTCCCCATTCCCTCATTCTGTCTATGAATGGGATGCAAACATCAGGTCTTGTTTCAATGCATAAAGCTACTGCCCTGTGTTTTCCAGATTCATTTATTTTTTGTGCTTCTTTAAGTTTTTTAGATTTCTTGTTGTTTAATCCGTCATAAAGTCCTTTTACAAATTTATATTGGAATTCTTTTGGATATTCTAAAAAAGTGCCCCCCATAATTATTAGTTCAATTTTTTCTGTGGGGTGATTCATGCCTTCAAAGGCTTTTATTCTTGCTTTTACTTGTTTATATGCATCATAATCCAGAGATGATGCCCTTAGTACAACGGGACTTTTTGGCGTATAACTTTGAGGAACATCTAAATTTGGACAATAAATACAATTTCCATGTTCGCATGATCTTGGGGGAAGCATAACTGCTACAGGTGTTATTCCTGAAATTGTTTTAGTGGGTTTTTTTATTTGTTTTTCCATAGAAATATTGGGAATTTTTGTTATATAAAATTATCCGAAGAGGATTTTTTCCAATGCTTTTGTATCTCCAACATGTATTCTATAATCTGGTTCTAATTTCATGTCATGAACATTTGCAGAATATTTTTTATCTTTTGATTGATTATTTTCTTTTTCCAAGCCATTCATATAGATTGTTTTAAAACCAGAACATTGTGCTGCAATAATATCTTCAAATGAATCTCCTATCATCACACAGTTTGAAGGATTCATTTTTTCTCGCTTCATTACTTCTTTGAACATATAGGTCGAGGGTTTTTTTATGTATTCTTCTATTTTGAGGTTATCTTCCATGTAAATTCCACTTAATTTTATTAATTTTCTAAATGGGTGTCCAGGATTTGTAATTATTTTATCTATTTCATCTTCTGCACTCATTATGAGGTTTGGATTAAAATATTTGAGAATATTTTGACTTTTAAGAAATAGTTTCGGTAATACACAATTTGTAATTAATCCTTGTTTTTCACTAGGAATACGCATTAATATTTCTTTTAATCCTCTGTAAATTTTTTGTGGATTTTTGTAATCAACCATTGTTCCATCTTTATCCCAAAAAACATAATCGAAATTAAGGGTTGGTTGTTTTCTTCTTTTTTTCTTCCCCATATGCTAGGTTAAGAGAACTTATTATTTATATAATTTTATATGCGTAAAGGTTATAATGTGGTTTGATTGAGTTATTTTATGGAAAATCAGGAAAAAGTATGGGATAGGATTGCTGGGGAATGGCATGAATATAAGAAAATTCCTTCTGAGGGGAGCAAGATATTCTTAGAAAATTGTTCAGGGAATGTTTTGGATCTTGGAGGGGGAAGTGGAAGACATTTGACTAAGATAAAAAATGGAAAATATTATTTGCAGGATATTTCCTCTGAAATGATTAGGTTGGCTGGTGAAAAGGCAAAAGACTTTGGAATTGAATTTGAAGGAGTTCATTCTTCGATGGATAAAATTCCTTTTCCGGATGAGTTTTTTAATTATGCAATTTCTATTTCTGCATTACATTGTGTTGAGGGTGAAGGGGTTCGTAAAAAGGCAGTTGAAGAGTTATTCAGGGTTTTGAAAAAAAATGGGAATGCATATATTGGGGTTTGGAATGCTAAGTCAAAACGTTTTTTTCGTAAAACTCGTAAGGGAGAGAAAGAATTAATGATTGGTTGGACGGATAAGGGAGACAGATATTATTATTTATTTGATGAAAAAGAAGTTCATGATTTGTTTAAATCTGTTGGTTTTAAAATTGTTTCAACACATAATAGTGAGATGATGATTAATTTTATTGTTAAGAAGAATTAGGAGAAGTAAAAATAACTTCGCTTCGCTCAGAATTGATATATGAAATTAATCGCTCCGCTGGGAACATCTGGAGTTGGAGAATTTTTCAAATATTTTGTTTAAAATTTTAATTTGGAATTAATTGTTTTATTAGAAAGAATCTTTTTCTTTTTGTTTTAGTTCTTTTGAAACATAATTGATGTAATCATTGTATATTTTTTGCAAATTTTTCTTTAGTTCAATATAATCGTGAGAATAATTTAATTTATTTATTTCCCTAATTTCTTCTATTAATTTAAAATCAACTTTTACTTCATTACAGGTTTTTTCTAAAAAAACTCTAGAATCAAAAGCTATTTGTTTTGGATTGTTTTTGTTTTCTTTTAATTTTTCAATAAGTTTTGATTTTTCCATTTTATACAAAATATCTCATTTTTTCCATATTTTCTATATTGTCAAAACCATCTGATGGGAGATAATGAAATCCCATGTATTCATAAATATTTCTTGCATTTTTGTTTTCTTTATCGACATCTAAGTCAATATATTCTGCTTTGTTTCTTTGTGCTATTTCGCATAATTGATTAAACATTTTTCTAAAATGCCCATTGCCTTTTTCAAAACATTTTGTATCTTGTAAAATTATATAGGGGGTATCA
>CAYSCL010000001.1:27356-62361 GCA_964429545.1 Candidatus Woesearchaeota archaeon | reverse complement strand
TTAGGATTTTTAATTTTAGTTTTTGTTTTTGGAGTTATTTGGGAATTTTTTGGTTGAAATTTTTCAGCAATTAGGTTAATTTATTAACATTTGATTTTTTATATTTGGATGAAAGAGAAATAAAATTTCTCAAACATTTCAGTAAATTAAAATGAAGGAGTTGATAAAGTCAAATATTGGATTCAAGAGATGGTTTTTCTTTTGGGCAGGAATTGTTGCAACACTTGCTTATAGAATTATTATTGTTTTGAATAATTATAGTAAATTGCTGGTTGATGTTGCTTGGTATATTGGAACAGTGGGATTTATTTTATATTTTGGTCATAGGTTCTATGTTCAGAAAAAGAGAGCATTACTTGTTAAAGAAAATAAATTGGTTTCTGCGGTTAGTCTGGCTAAGGGATTGAAAAAAGAACAGAGAGTAGCTTTGAATTATTTGGTCAAATCAGCAATAACTTCAAAATCTAAATGGAATTCTTTGTTTATTTTATGGTTAAGTATATTGGCCTTAATTGTGGGAATTGTTTTTGATTTTTTGATTTGATTCATTTTTGTAAGAATCTCTTTTTTCCAATAAATATTGTAATGTGTATCCGATTAGCTGAATAGAGGTTAATGCTTGACTTTCTAAAACAAATGCAAGTTCATTTTTTACCCATTCTTCTATCTCTTTTTCTGATAATTTTTTTAATTTTTCTTTTTTATTTTTAGAAATAACCACCTTATATTTTCTTTTATGTTTCCTTTTAAAATAAGACATCATTGTTGGAACAATTTTTATTGGATGTCTTGAATATCTTTCTTTTACCTTGAATTTTGTATTCTTTAATTTGGGGTGTTTTTGTTTTGCAGACTGAATAGCTTTTTTTACTTTTGTTTTCATGGAAATAAGAGGGAAAAAGATATTTTAAGGTTTTTTATGAAAATAGCTTCGTTTCACAAAGAATTGATAGGCTAAAATTCATACACGTGGTGTTATGAATTTTAGAGGCATAATTAATGGGAAAATGTTTTTGAAATGTATATAAATTTTGAAAATCTAAAAATTAGATTTTTTGTATTTTGACCAACATCTTTTTAATTATTCATTTGTTTGTTTTAACATGGAATTTGAAAAGAATATTGGAAATAGGGTTGAAATTGAAAAGGGAAAGGAAATTTTTGAAGGAGTGCTTTTACCTAGTCCAGAGAAGGGAAGTGTTTTGTTGAAATTGGATAATGGATATAATATTGGTTTTAATAAGAAAGAGATTGTTAAATTAAATGTTATTAATAAAATTGTAAAAAGGGAAAAAAATATTGAAATTCCTAAATCTAAAGATAAGAAAAAAATCGCGATGGTTGTTTTAGGGGGAACAATTGCTGCAAAATTGAATCCAGGAAAAGGAGGGGTTGATTTTGTTGCAGGTCCTGAAGATTTGTATGAATTATATCCAGAAATTTTTGAGAAAGTTGATATTTCTAAAGTTGTTTCTCCTTTTATGAAAGGGTCTGAAAATATGGATTTTAAGGATTGGCAGAAAATTGCGAAAGTTGTTTGCGATTTGGTTAATAATAAAAGTATTGAAGGAGTTATTGTAACACAGGGAACTGATACTTTGCATTTTACTTCTGCTGCTTTGTCTTTCTTTTTGAGGGATTTGGGAAAACCCGTTGTTTTGACTTTTTCTCAAAGGAGTATTGATAGGGGATCTAGTGATGCAAGATTGAATTTAATTTGTGCAGCCCAAGTTGCTGTTAGTGATATGTCTGGAGTTATAGTTGTTGGTCATGCAAATTCTGATGATGAATTTTGTTATGGAATGGCTGGAACTAAAGTTAGAAAATTACATAGTTCTAAGAGAGATGCATTTAAACCTGTGAATAAAGAACCTTTTGTTAAGGTGTATAAGGATAAGATAGAATTTATCTCAGAACATAATAAAAGAAATGAAAAATTGAAATGCTTTTATGATGGTAAATTCGAAGAGAAAATTGCTTTGTTGAAATTTTATCCTGGCCAGGATCCCAATATTTTAGATTATTATTTGAAGGAAGGATATAAGGGAATTGTTATTGAGGCTTTTGGTCTTGGGCAAATAGCTACAAGTGAAGCTAGGTTAAGTTGGATTAAAAAATTGAAAGACGTCCAGAAAAAAGGTTTAGTTGTTTGTTTTGCTCCTCAGACAATTTATGGTAGGTTGAATCCTTTGGTTTATGTTACTGGTCGTGAACTTTTGGAAACGGGTGTTATTTATTTGAAAGATATGCTTCCAGAAACAGCGTTTGTTAAATTAGGTTGGGTTTTGGGTCATAAAGATTGGACTGGTTCTAGGGAAAAAGTTAAAGAAAAGATGTTAGAGAATTTTAGTTGGGAATTGAATGATAGATTAGTTGAATAATTATTCTTCCCAGCATTGATCATATAAAATTTTATATTCGTTAGCTGATTTGGAATTTAATTCTCCCCAATAATATATAACTTTATCAAATAGTTTTTTTGTGTAAGGATTCATTAAATGGTCTAATCTGAATTCCACTATTTTTTCAAAATCTGACAAATATTTTTCATCATTATTTGATTTTTTTATAAAATAATCTACTTTATTTTTTTCTATGAAATCTATTAATTCATTTGTTTTTTCTTCTATTTTTGGTAAGAGGGACTCAATTGATTTTGTATATTTTTCAATTATTTTTTTTATATTCTCTTCATTATCCATGTAGAAATAAATATCTGGAATTATTTAAGTATTTATGAGATTATTTCTTTATTTTTCTATCAATTCTGTCAACCATTTTTTTTATTTGAGTTATTTCTCTTTCTGCTCTTCTGTTAACAGCATAATCATATTCTGCTCTTTGTCTGTCTTTTTGTGCTGCCCTATTTTGACTCATTAATATTATTGGAGCTTGTATTGCTGCAAGGCAGGATAAAACTAAATTTAGTAAAATGAATGGATAAGGATCCCAAGTTTGGATCCATGCATAAACATTTACAACCATCCAAAGACCTAAAAAAGCCAAGAAAGAAAGTATGAATGTCCAACTACCTGCTACTTGTGCAACTTTATCGGCTGCTCTTTCTCCAAATTTTGTTGGAGTGAAAACTTTAGGATAATTTCCAGATTGGGCTTTTTTATTTTTTTTATTCTCCATATTCTTAGTTAGATTATTTTAAGTTATAAATGTTTTCTTGATATTGAATATATTTAAAAAATAGTCTTTTGTTCTTTCGGGATGCAACATGATAAATTAGTTAAAATTATTTCCAATGAATTAAAATCATTGGGATATGGAGTGAAGAATGAAGTTGAACTTCCAAAAGGAAAAGGGGCAACAGATATTTCTTGCATTGTTAATGGGAAATTTATTTTTCATGGTGAAGTGAAAGAAACTCCTGCAAGCATAAATAAGAAAAAAGTTCGGCAACAATTGGAATTATATAAAAATTATTTTGGAGATGAACCTGATTATGTTTTGATTTCTCCTAATGGGTTGGGGGAGATTGTTTTTCAAAATTTATCTGGGAATTATCGAGGAAATTTGAAAGGTTATCTTTCTAGATTTGACCACTAATTTAATAAATCTGTTTTATCTTTCTTTTTTATGAATGAAATTGATTATGGAAAATTAGGATTTAAGGCAGGACTTGAAATTCATCAACAGTTGAATACTCATAAATTATTTTGTAATTGTCCTTCTGTTCTTAGAAGCGATAAACCAGAGTTTATTGTTAAGCGTAAATTGCATAAAGTTTCTGGTGAGTCTGGAGAAGTCGATGTTGCTGCTGAATATCAGCATTCTTTGAATAAGGAATTTATTTATCAGGGTTATGATACCACTTGTTTAGTTGAATTGGATGAAGAGCCCCCACATGGTATTAATCAAGAAGCTTTGAGGATTGCATTAGAAATTTCTACTTTGTTAAATTGTGAGATTGTTCCTTTGAGTCAAGTTATGAGAAAGACTGTTATTAATGGATCTAATACTTCTGGATTTCAAAGAACGGTTATGGTTGCCCATAATGGATATATTGAAACTAGTCAAGGCAAGGTTGGAATTGATTCTGTTTATTTGGAAGAGGATTCTGCTAGACCAGTTGAGAAAAAGAAAGATTCTGTTACTTATCGTTTGGATCGTTTGGGAATTCCGTTGGTGGAGATTTCTACTAAACCTGATTTGAAGAATGCAAAACATGTTAAGGAATCAGCTCTTTTAATTGGTGAGATTTTAAGAAGTTGTAAGGTTCGTCGTGGAATTGGAACGATTAGGCAGGATTTGAATATTTCTATCAAGGGAAGTAATCGTGTTGAAATTAAAGGTTTTCAGGATCCCAAAATTATGGAAAAATGCGTTGAGCTGGAAGTTTTGAGGCACAGAAGTTTTGTAGATAAAGGTAAAAAAAATGATTCTGAAGTGAGGAATTGTTTGCCTGATGGAAAGACGGAGTTTATTCGTCCAATGCCTGGAGCTGATAGAATGTATCCTGAAACTGATTTACCTTTATTGCATGTTTCTCGTGATTTTCTTAATGATGTTAAGAAAAATTTGCCTAAGTTGAGAAGCGAAGTTGAAGAAGATTTGAGAAAGCAGGGGCTTAGTGATGAAATTATTCGGATGATTTTCAAGCAGGATAAATTGAATTTGTATAAGGAATTGTATGAATTGAATGGAAACCCTCGTTTGATTTCTAAGGTTTTATTTTTGTTGCCCAAAGATATTGCTAAGAAGGAAAACATGAAGCTGGATGAAGTTGAGGAAATTTTGAATAAGAATGTTTTGATTTTTATTTTGGATGCATTGTATAAAGAGAAATTGCATGAGGGAGATTTGAAGATGGCTTTGGAAAGGGTTGTCCAGGGTATTGATTTGAAGGATGCTATTAAGTTTGAGAAAAAAGATTTAGCTGATGTGGAGGAGAAGATTTTGAAGTTGATAAAAGAAAAACCTGGAATGAATCCTAATGCTTATATGGGGCTTGTGATGAAAGAGATGAAAGGTGCTATTTCAGGGCAGGAAGCTATGGAAATAATTAAAAAGTTAACTAAATAGATTTTAACATGGAACGTACTTATATTAAGGATTTGAAGGAAGGGGAAAAAGTTCTTTTGAATGGTTGGGCTTATGATATTAGGGATTTGAATAAGTTGGCTTTTGTAACTTTGCGGGATATGACTGGTTTTGTTCAGTGTGTTTTGAAGGGGGACGATTTGATGTCGAAGGTTAAGGATTTGTCAATTGAATCTGCTATTGAAATTAAGGGAGAAGTTAATCTCGCTAATGTTAAGGCTGAATTTTTGAGAAGTGATGTTGAAGTTGTTGTTAGTGAAATTAATGTTGTTAGTAAGGCGGAAAGGTTACCCATACAAATTAATGATCCAAATGTTGAAACTGAATTATCGACTAGACTGGATTATAGATTTTTAGATATTAGAAAACCTAAGATTAAAGCTATTTTTGATATTCAATCTACTATGCTTGCGGCTTTTAGAGAATTTTTGATTAAGGAAGGAGCTAAAGAAGCTATTTTTCCTTCGATAATTGGTGCTTCTTCTGAAGGTGGAACTGAATTATTCAAAGCCAAATATTTTGATAAAGAAGTATTTTTATCGCAGAGTTGTCAGCTGTATAAACAAATGCTTGCATGTTCGTGGGAAAAAGTTTTTACTGTTTTTAGTGTTTGGAGAGCTGAGAAACATAATACTCCTAGACATTTGAATGAAGCAAGGCAATATGATTATGAGGAAGCTTTTTGTGATGAATTCAAAGTGATGGATGTTTTGGATAGATGTGTTAAGTATATTGTTGGGCAGGTTTTGGAAAAACATTCTGATGAATTAAAATTGTTGAATGTTGAATTGAAAGTTCCTAAATCCAAATATTTGAAATTTTCTGAAGTTGAGGAATTGATGAAAAAGGAAGGTGTTCCAATGGAGGGGCATGATTTGAGTAATGATGCTGAAAAGAAGTTAGGTGAATTATATCCTGATACTGTAGTTTTTGTTCATGATTGGCCTATTGGGGGGAAGCCATTTTATATTATGCCGAAAGGCGAAGGTTTGAGTGGTGGTTTTGATGCTATCTACAAAGGAATGGAAATTGCTTCTGGGGGTCAGAGAGTTCATATTCCTGAAATTTTGGAGAAGCAGTTAAAGGAAAGGGATTTGGATCCAAAGGATTTCAAAAGTTATATTGATAGCTTTAGATTTGGTGCCCCGCCTCATGCCGGTTTTGGAATGGGTGTTGAAAGATTGACTATGCTTATTTTGGGAATTCAAAATATTCGGGAAGTTGTTTTGTTTCCTCGTGACCGTACAAGAATTACTCCATAGGTTTTTGTGTTCTTTTTGGTTAAAATCTACAATTTAATTTCTGACGTAATGCTGTTACGCTGCGAAATGAAATTTATAGCATTTTATCTGCGCCATGGGCGTACCCCGAAACATTTTTATGAAATGTTTACTGGGGGCAAAAAATAACTACAAAATAAAAAGTCAAAGAATACAAAAATATAATGTTAACGAGGTTCACCCCATAAAATATAATTATTTAAAGTTTGAATTATTTTCTTTTTGATGAAGGGGCTGGTTGAATTAATAGATTTAGTTGATGAGAATGGAGATGTTAAAAGGAAGTTTTTTGGAATTTCTGATTTTGAGCAAAAAATAGAGAAACCAGTTATTCAACATTATACTTTTGATTTTGATTTTGTTCAAAAATTTGATGATGAAATAAAATATGAAATAATAGATTCTCTTGGAAAGTATGAAAATTTTGATTTGATAAAGGACAATATTAAAAGAGCTGAAATTTATATTTTTCCTTCTGAAACTGCTGAAAGAGTTGTCAAAAAATACAAGTCTGATTTGAGGGTTCCTTTGTGTGGAGTTATTGATAAATTAATTTTGACGTATAAGGGAATGGGCTTTGGGAAATAATTATAAAGTTTAAGTTCTATGAAAATCTATGAAAAATTGCTACTATATTAATTATTTGAATAATAACAATAATTAAAAATAGAAGCTTCTATATTTTTACAATGGATTCAAAATTTATTTCAATTAAAGATTCTATGAAACAGGGAAAAGGAGAAGTAGCTGTGCGTGGATGGATTTATCGTGAAAGAGGATCAAATAAAATAAGATTCATTGTTTTGCGTGACTCCACCGATATTGTTCAATGTGTTTTGAAAAAAGAGGATTTTTCTGATGAGTTGTGGGAAGAAATTGGAAAATTAAAAATTGAAAGTTCTGTTAAATTAGTTGGAGATATTAAAAAAGATGAAAGGGCCCCTACTGGTTTTGAAATTTCTGTTAAGGATATTGAAATAGTTCATGTTGCGGAAGATTTTCCTATAAACAAAGATTTGAATGAAGATTTATTGGGAGACAGGAGACATTTATGGTTGAGGAGCCGAAAGATGACTGCAAGTATGAAAATTAGGTCCACCGTTCTTTTCGCTTTACATGAAATTGCTCATGAACTTGGTTTTACTGAAATCCAAGCTCCTTCTATGAGTGGGGCTGCTAGCGAGGGTGGTTCTGAAGTTTTTGAAGTGAAATATTTTGATAAGAAAGCGTATATGACTCAATCTTGGCAGTTCTATGCTGAAAATTTTATTAGTGCAGTTGAAAATGCTTATGCAATTGCTCCTTCTTTTAGGGCAGAGAAATCTAGGACGCCTTGGCATGTTACTGAATTTTGGCATTTTGAACTTGAGGGTGCTTGGATGAATTTATATGATGATATGGATGTTGCAGAAAAATGTATTGTTCATGTTGTTGAAAAAGTTTTGAAGGAAAATGAAAAGGAATTGGAAATTCTTGGTGCAGATATTGAAAAATTGAAAAAAGTAAAATCTCCATTTAAGAGAATAAAATATTCAGAAGCTATTGAAATTTTGAAAGAAAAAGGTCATAAAATAAAACAAGGAGATGATTTTAAATCTGCTGAAGAAAGAAATTTAGCGAAGTATCTTGGAGATAATTTTGTTTTTGTTACAAATTATCCTATGGATTTATTAAAATTTTATCATGGTGAAGATCCTGAAAACCCTGGTTTTGGAATGAACTTTAATTTATTGGCTCCAGGTGTTGGGGAAATGGTGGATGGCTCTCAAAGGGAACCTGATTTGAATAAATTAGTTGAAAGATTAAAAAAAGAAGGTAAAGATTTAGGCGCTTCTGATTGGTACTTGGATTCTAGAAGATATGGTAGTGTTCCTCATGCTGGATTTGGTTTGGGAGTTGAAAGATTCGCAGCTTGGATTTGTGGATTTGATACAATTAAAGATTCAATCCCTTTTCCTAGAACACCTACTAGATTGAACCCATAAATAAAATGATAGAAGAAAAATGTAAAATTTTCCAGATATCATTTAATAAAATAAAATGATAGAAGAAAGTGAACCCCCTCTGAAATATGAGAATGAAGAAGAATTATTCGAATTGAATGAAGATTTGGATGAGTAATTTTAAATATTTTTCCTGCTATAATTTTACATGAAAAAATCCCTTGAATTGAAATTAGCAGAGAAAATTTTGGAAGATTTGAAAGATGAGATTATGATTATTTTATGGGATGGAGAATCTAATTTAGCTTTTGATGAACATTATTTATTGCCTTTTATTCAAGAGGAGGCAGAGTATAAAATTTTAGGATTAAATATTTCTGATTTATCTAAAAGAAAATATCTAATGGATATTGGAAATATTGTTGGTGATTATGGCGAATAATATTATACATAAAATCTTCCATCCCTAAACTCAAACGTTCAATTCTGAAATATTTGTAATTGAGAGAATTGAACATTTTCGCCCGACCGACCATTTGAAACACTGTTTTCCCCTAGATAGTCAATGATGTTTCACATAATTGTTGTGGATGAAGATTTTGATTTATGGTTTAACGAAATAAATTTTAGAATTGATAGACTAAAATTTCCGAACGTGGTTCTGGAAATTTTAAATAATGTAATTAAGTCGAAAAGATTGATTAAGTAAAGAGTTAAATTAAGAACTTTCATGCAATTAATTTTATAAGTATCTTTTACTTTTTAATTTGATGAATGTTGAATATGTGGTTGGATCGAAAAAAGAGTTTTATGATTTTGTTAATTTAATTACTCATCGTGATAGAGTTGCAATTGTTACGCATATTGATTTGGATGGTTTGGCATCTGGAATTTTTTTAGAGAAGATTTTGGAAGCAAAAAATATTCCTCTGGATTACATAGATTTTGTTACAATTAAACAAGATATGGTTAAAGAAGTTAGCGTAAAATTGAATGCCCTGGGGATTACCAAAGTTTTCTTTTGTGATTTGGGAATTGATAGTATTGATTCTGAAGGGTTCATTGATTTGAGAAAAGATATGGATGTTTTTTTGATTGATCATCATCCTCTTAGTGAAGAATTTCCAGATAAAAGAAATGTTATTAAGACTTCTACAAATGATTGCTCTGCAATGACTCTTTTTGATTTGGGTGAAGGAATATTTGATACTGATTCTTGGAGATGGTTAAATTGTGCAGCTATTTTTTCGGATTTTTCTTATAAGAAAAAAGAAAATTTTGATTATATTAAAAGTGTTTATCCAGAGGTTAATATGGAAAATATTTCTGGTTCTACGCCTGGAATAATTGCAAGAAAAATAGCTTCAGCTTTAATTTATTATGAACAGAATAAAAAATATGTGTATGAATTGGTTAAGCAGAGAAAATTAGATGAATTGAATGATATTCATTCTATTATTGAAGAAGAAATTGATAGATTGATTGATGAATTTCCTGAAAAGAAAATTTATTCTGAAAAACAGGATTTATATTTTTATGAAATCGAATCAAAGTTTAATGTTTGTTCTTCTGTTACTAGTTTAATTTCTAAAATGAAACCTCAAAGTTCTTTTGTTTTTATGCAAAGGTGGGGAGAAATTATAAAATTTAGTGCTAGAAATCAAGGGGGCACGAGAGATATGGGTGCGTTGATGAAAAGTTGTGTTTCTGGTTTTGATGAAGCTAGTGGTGGAGGCCATGCTCCTGCTGCAGCTGCAAAAATCAAAGAAGGGGATTTGGAAGATTTTAAGTCAAGACTTCTTGGATAATTATGTTAGATACAAAACCTTAAAAAGAAATTTCGATTTAGGATTTTATATGAAGATAGGTGAAATTGAATTGTCTTGGCTGGGTCATTCTGGATTTTTGATTGAAAATTCAAAAGTTGTTTATATTGATCCATATAATATTAAGGAAGGTTTACCAAAAGCAGATTTGGTTTTAATAACTCATAGCCATTATGATCATTGTAGTGTTTCTGATCTGAAAAAGGTTGTTAAGGAAGGAACTAGAATAATCATGACTGTTGATTCTCAAAGTAAAATTGCTCGTTTTGATGTTCCGATTAGAATGGAGATTGTTGAAGCTGGACAGGAGTTGGATTTGGGAACTATTAAAATTTCTGTTGTTCCTGCATATAATATAGATAAACCATTTCATTCAAAAGATGAAGGTCTTGTTGGATATTTAATTAAAATGAATGATGTTACTTTGTATCATGCTGGGGACACAGATTTAATTCCTGAAATGCAAAAGATGACGGGATATAATAATAATTTTGTTGCATTGTTGCCTGTTGGAGGAAGATTTACAATGGACCCCCATGAGGCTTTTGAAGCTACTAAATTAATTAAACCTAGTTTGGTGATTCCTATGCATTGGGGTTCAATTGTTGGATCTCGTGAAGATGCTGAAGAGTTTAAAGAGTTTTGTTCTGAAGAAGGTTTGAATTGTGAGATTTTGGATAAGAGGTAATTTAATATGAAATTTGAACATTATTTAACTGGTCAAGAAATTAATTATGAAATTCCTAAAGGATATGAAAAAACAAAAATAAGTTGTCCAATTGACGGGACTTCTTTATTATATTTTGACGTTTCTCAAGTTAGGGAGGGGTATTATTGCCCTAATTGCGAGTCAATATTGAGGGATGTTTCTTCTGAAGGTTTAGCTAATTTTAAAGATAAATTTTTGAAGGAAAAAGAAAAAAGATTGATTGAAATTGAAAGTGAGAAAAGTGAATTATTGATAATACTTGACAAATATGGGAAAAAATAATTATCCCAAAAAATGTCTAAAATATATTAATGGATTTTTGTTGATTTATTCATGGAAAGAAGACCTTTTATTGCATCATTTTTTTTGTTTGTTGGGGGATTGTTATTTATAGGTTTATTTAGAACAAATTTAACTGGCCAGGTTGTTGCTGAAACGAAAGGTGAGGCTGCTTATCATGGTTTGCTTTCTGGAGTTTATTTGTATTTGGGATTGTCTTTTGTTTTGTTTGCAGTTATTGTTTTTGTTTATTTCAAATATAGGGAAGAAATTAATGATTGGTTTGTTGGTGGGGAAGAATAATTATTTAAGTTTGTTTTGTTTTGTTTTTTTATGAATCAATTCGATCAACGTAAGAAAGATATTTTATCTAAAGAAGATAAATCTAGTAAGGGTGATTGGGACAAGAGAATAATTTCTCTTTGCGATAAGTTAAATTCAATGGACAATTATTATTCTACTTCTTCTTGTTCTGGCAGGATAATAGTTATGAAGGATGAAGAGAAGAAAGGTCCTGGTCTTTTTGAATTTGTTAGCCATGATTTGGTTGATTTTGATAAATTTTCTGAGGATATTATTGGATTTAAAGGGAATTTAAAATTTAAACAGGACTCAGTTATTTTGCATGTTGCTTGCAGGGAACTCTCTGATGCAAAGAAATTATTGGATAAAGGTTTGAAATCTGGTTTCAAGAAGTCGGGAATAATTAGTTTGGGTAAAAATATAATTGTTGAATTAAATTTGTCTGATAAATTGGAATTTCCTTTGATTGAGAACGGAAAGTTATTGGTTGAGAAGGAATTTTTGAAAAAAGTTATTGATAAAGCTAATGATAATTTAGAAAAAGGTTGGAAGAAGATTGGGGAGCTTGAGAAGACTATTTAGTAACTTTTTTATAGCTGTTTTCTTTAGTTATTTGATGGTGGATGATATAATTGGTTATGTTAAATCTAATTTTGAGAGAGGGATAGATGTAGCAACTATTAAACAAAATCTTTTGGGTCAAGGTCATTCTGATTATGACATTGATAAAGCTATTAATCAAGTAGAAATGGAAAAAAATGGTGAAACAGATTCTGAAGAAGAAGAGATTGATTTGGAATAGCTGTGATACTTTTATAAATTCTTTTTTGTTATGGATTCTGAGGGAGAATGGCCAATAAAGAATTGTTAGAATATTTAAAAAAAGGCTTGAAAAGGGGATTCCCTTTAGAAGAACTAAAACAAAATTTGCTGTCTAGAGGTTTTTTTGATTACGATATTAATGAAGCTATTGATCAATTGAACTCTCAAAAAGATGAAATTGATAAGCCTGAAAAAAATTGTCTTTTTTCTCTCCCAAGTTTATTTTATATTCTGTTGTTGGATTTTTTATTTTTTTAGTTTTAGTAATTTTTTATGTTTTTAATTCTCAGTCTTCTACTATTTTGAATGATGATCTAAGTGAAGGTCTTTCTGTAGATATGATGCAGAATAAAATTGAATTTGATTTGGATGGAAAAAAAGAAAATTTAAATTTGGATGTTGTAGAAAATAATTCTGTGACTATTAGTTTTGCTGATTCTGAAGATTCTTTTGAAATTGGTGAAGAAAAGGAAATTGATTTGGATGGAGATGGTACTGATGATATTTCAATTAGGTTAGAGTCTATAACTGATTCAATTCCTAGGTTTTATTTTAAAAAATTGGAACAAAAGATGCAAGAGAAAATTAATAATTCTAATTCATCTTTTGAAGAAGATAGTTCGTTTATTCAGGAAGAAAATAAAAATGAAATTGGCGAAGAATTGGTTGGAGTTGTAAATAATTTTTCACAAGAAAATGAATCTTTAGAAGATAATATAGTTTTTGTTGAAAATTCTCTGATTGTTGAAAATGATTCTTCGACTGAAAATATAATTGAAAATGATTCTTTAAATGAAGATATTAGTGAAATAGTTGGTTTGGGTTGTAAAGGTGATTTGAATTGTGAAGATTGTGGTGACAACATAGATTGTTTTATTGAAAATGCTGAACAATGTTCTTATGTAAGTTTTGAATATTTCACTTCTGCAAATTTTTTTGGAGTTGTTCAAAATACAACAACTTATTATGAATTGAGGGGATTTGAAGGAGATAAGTGTTTATTGTATAATAAATATTTAGATGTAAGTGGAGCTTATGGCGAAGAGTTAGTAAATGTTTCTTTAGAAAATGGGATGTCTCAGGAAGAAATTGATGAAGCAAATAATGAGTTGAATAATAATTTTGATGAATTAATTGAAGGTAAGGATAGCCTTTGTAAATATCCTGTTGCAGAATTAGTTGAGATGATTGTTGGTTGGAAAGAAGGGAGTGTTTCAGGTTCTTCTGAGGATGTTGAAAAATATGAGTGCATTGGTAGCTTTTATGAAGCTTAATTTTCCAAAATATGTGATTTTTCAGCTAAATATATATAAATGAAATTCATTTCTTTTTAGTATATGGGGTGATTCTACAAAAGTAGAGTCAGATAGAGATACAAAGGAGGAATGAAAAAGAGATATTATGGTACTTGATTTTGCAAAAGAAGCTATTCAAAATTCTGAAAGCCACAGTATTAATTTCGATGAGTTGAGGGCTGGAAAAGCTTCAATTAAAGTTATTGGTGTTGGTGGTTGTGGATGTAATATGATTACATGGCTTTTCAATAAAGGTATCAATGGTGCTACAGTTTATGCTTCTAATACTGACGCTCTACATCTTTCTGTTACTAAAGCTGATGAGAAAATCTTAATCGGTAAAGAGTTAACAAGAGGTTTAGGTGCTGGAGGTAAAGCTACTAAAGGTAGAGAAGCTGCTAAAGAAGCTTTGGTTGATTTGAAGAAAGCTGTTGGTAGTTCTGATATGGTTTTTGTACTTGCCGGAATGGGTGGAGGAACAGGAACAGGAGCTGCTCCAGTTGTTGCTCAATTGGCTAAAGAGACTGGTGCTGTTGTTATTGGTGTTGTTACAATGCCGTTCGAGTCTGAAAAGGCTAGAATTGATAAGGCCGAATTTGGTTTAGCTGAATTGAGAGAAGCTACTGATACTTGTATCGTTTTAGATAACAATCGATTAGTAGATATTGCTGGACAATTACCTTTGGAACAAGCTTTTGCTGTTGCTAACGAATTAGTTAGTACAATGGTTAAAGGTATTGTAGAAACAATTACGTTACCATCTTTGATTAACCTTGATTATGCCGATGTTTCTTCCATTATGAGAAATGGAGGTGTCGCTGTAATTGGTATTGGAGAATCAGATGCTGCAGATCGTGTTACTGAAGCTGTTAAGCAAGCCCTTACTCATCCTCTACTTGATGTGGATTATAAAGGTGCGAGCGGTGCATTAGTACACATTACTTGTGGACCTGATTTGAAATTAGAAGAGTTTGATGTGATTGGTAGGACTGTTTCAGAGAATTTGAGCCCAGATGCACAAGTTATAATTGGTGCTAGAATTGCCAAGGATTTTGTTGGTAAGGTTAGAGTTATTACAATTATGACAGGAGTTAAATCTCCTTATGTATTGGGTAAAGAATTTGAAGAGGAAACAATGCCTGCTTCAAAGGAAATGTCAGACCTAGGAATTGATATTTTAGGTTAACTTAATAAAGCATTATTACGTTTTTATTTTAACTTGAGTTCGGGAGGAATAGGGGCCTTCCGAATTCTATTTTTGTTTCTTTTTTTCTAAAATACAAAGATTTTGTTTACTCGTGTAGCGCTGCTACACCACATAATCAAGATCTTTAATTTTATCTAAAAAATAAATCAAAAATATTTTCCAGTATAATAATTCTTAAAAGATTGAGAATTGTATAATTTTATGGAAAATTTGGTTTATTTTGTTAAGAATAGAGATAAATTTGAAGTGATTGGTAAAAATTATTTTAATAATAATAAACAAAATTATGTTTATGTTGGAGGTTCTCCTGTTTTGGAAAAGGATTACAATATTTTATTTAAATTTTTCAATAGGCATTCTTTGTATTTGGAAGATGTTTTAGATAAACATTTTGAAATTTTAGATGGTAGGGTTGAAAAAATAGATTTTGAGAGAGGTGTTGAAAATTTTCCTCAAGAATTTTTTGGATTTGATAATTTGAAATATTTAGATTTGTCTGGGGGAAATATAATAAGTATTCCTAAAAAGATTAGTAAACTTCAGAATTTGGAAAAATTATATTTGGATGAGTGTGGTTTGAGAAAAATTCCTTATGAATTAATTGGCTTGCCTAATTTGGAAGTTGTTTCTTTGATGGAAAATAATATTCATGATAAAAATGCTTTGAATATTGTTAGAAATTTGGAATATAGGGGAGTTGAAGTTTTAATTTAATACCAACCTGGACCTCTTCCTTCAATTTTTTGGATTTCTTTCATATTTTTGTTATCCCATTCGTTGAAATATAAAATTTTGTCTATGTTGCCTTTTTCTTTTGTCTTTTTTGCTTTGAATTTTTCATAACCTATTGTTATTATTGCTTCTACTTCTCTAGATTCTGGAATTTTTAGTAATTTTTTTATTTTTTCATCGTTGAAATGACCTATCCAACAAGTTGAAAGTCCAACATTTGTTAGGTGTAGCATGAAATTTTGAATGCTCGCTCCTGCTTGTTGTCTCATATATTTTTCGCCTCTTTCTTTGTATAATCTTTCTGTTTTTGTAGGGTCTGAAACAAATACAACTGCATATTTTACATCTTGAATGAATTCTTGTTCAGAGTATTTTGCAATTTCAGAAATTGTTTCTTCTTTATCTATTACTACAAATTTTAATGTAAAAACTCCTCCAGCCATTGGAGCATATTGTGCAGAATTAATTGCTTCTAAAATGTCCCTCCAATCTGGTTTTTTGTCTTTGTATTTTCTAGTGCTAGTTCTTGATTGGATAGCCTTTATTGTGTCCATGTTTTAGTAAAGTGAAAAGGGTTTTTATGGGTTTTGGGAAGAATTAAATAATTTGGATAATTAATTTTATTATGAATTTAGAAATATTATCTTTTGAGAAAGCGATGGAATATGTTCCTCCTGAAAAGAGTTATGGGATTCGTATTTTGAATACTCATTGGGAAGCATATAATCCTGATTTACCTGAACATAATAATTGGATTGGGATTAATGAATATCGTTTTGATGATATTTGGCCTAGAAATTGGAAGGAGTTTCATGGTGAAGATGAATTGTTGAATGTTTATGGTTGGAGTCATGGTAGGAATGTTTTATTTGATGAAAATATGGCTAAGAAAATTTTGAGTGATTTTGAAAATGTTAAGAAGAATGTTGAAAATGTTATGATTCATTGTGTGCATGGAGCTAATCGTTCACCTGCTGTTGGGATGGCTATGAATGATATTTATGGTTGGAGAATTAAGGGTTTGGAAGAAAAATTTCCAATGTATAGAAAATATGTTTATGAGGTTATGATGAGGGCTAGGGAGAAGGGATAATTAATCAAAATATATGTTTGTGCTCATTAAACAATTCATTGGTTCATCAAGTGGCAAATATGGTGGTGTTCTAAATTGCCTGTAGCCTTCAATTTTTTTACCTATTAAATCTGAATCCTCTTTGATGTATTTTTTTTGTTTTAACTCATTCAAACTTATGTCTGTTATGTCAAATCCTTGTTTTTCTCCATCCAAGTATTCTACTAACACTTCATATCCATAAATAACACAATTCATTACTTCAGGTTCTTTTCTCATGTCTATAATTTTTCCTTCTTTTTTGGACCAATTATCAGAAGTTTTTATTAATTCTTCTAGTTCATTAATTCTTTTTGCTGATAGAAATTGTTTTGACATATTTTATTTAAAATATTTTAATTTAAAAGAATTGTTGTGCTAAAACCCAATAACTCCACCACCAATGCATTTTGTTTTATCGTAAAGGACAATCGCTTGGCCTTCTGAGACTCCTGTTATTGGTGTATCGAGTGTTGCAATTATTTTGTTTCCTTTTTTGTTAATTGTTGTTGACATTAGTTCTCCAACTTGCCTTATTCTTGTTAAAACTTTCCTTGGTAGATTTTTTTTGAATGCTTTTTTGTCTTCGTCTATTAAATGCAAATCGGTTACAATGATTTTTTTTCTTAGGAGAATTTTGTGGCCTTCTGGAGCTGCTATGATTATGTTTTTCTTTGCATCTTTTTTTGCAACATACCACCGGATCATTCTTTTTGTTTTTGGATCTTGCCGTTTTAAGTCAAAACCATATCTTGGTCCAAGTCTTTGACCAATTGTGTAATAATATATTCCGTCGTGTTCTCCAATTTTGTTTCCTTCTGGATCTAGAATTTTTCCTTTTTTTGGCTTAATTTTTTTACTTAGAAAATCTTTTAGATTTACTTTCCCAATAAAACATATTCCAACTGTTCCTTTTTTTGCATAATTTTGGAAGTTGTGTTTTTTTGCGATTTTTCTTACTTTCTTTTTTGTTAGATTTCCTATTGGGAATAGTGTATGTTTCAAGTCTTCTTGCGATTGTCTATATAAGAAGTATGATTGGTCTTTTGATTCGTCTTTTGCTCGATGTAGTTCATATTTTTCTTTTTTCTTTTTTATTCTTGCATAATGCCCTGTTGCAATTAAGTTTATTCCTCTTTTTTTTGCTTCTTTTAAGAACATTGGAAATTTGATTTTTTGATTGCAATCTATGTCTGGATTTGGGGTTATTCCTTTTTTGTATTTTTTGAACATTTCATCTACTACTAATTCTTTGTATTCGTTTTCGAAGTCTAAAGTTATTATTGGAATTTGTAATTTTGTTGCAATTTTTATTGCGTGTTCTCTTTCTTCTACCCAAGCACATTGACCTGTTATTTTGTTTTTTGTGTCTGACCAGTTTTTCATGAATGCCCCATATACATCGTAACCCTTCTTTTTTAGTAATAAAGCAGCTACGCTAGAGTCAACTCCTCCAGACATTCCTACTAATACCTTTTGTTTTTGTTTTTTGAATGGATTTTTCATAGAATTAATTGGGAATTTCGGATTAAAAAGTTTGGGGCTAAAAATTTTTTTGAAAATGTTTGAAAATCACGCAAATGTTTTTAAGTTAATTTTTTGTATAAGTGTTATGATAAATATTTTTTCAAAAAAAGGAATAAAAGGGAGGCATCCAGCTAAACTTAGGTATGGAATGATTCATTCTTTATTTGGAGATGCTGAAGGAGTTTCAATAGTTATGAAACAATTGGAAGGTGTTTTGAATGAAAAAATGAATACTCCTATTTCAGAACAATTTGAGAAAATTTTTAATAAAAAAAGAAAACCTTTTGTTTCAAAACAATTAAGTAAAATTTTACATCTAAAGATGGGTGTTCCTAAAAATAGAATTTATTATTTGATTGGGAAGTCCAAGGTTAAATCTAAACAGATTACTGAATCTAAAATTTTGTGGAATAATCATTCTATTAATCTTTTAGCTTTAGAAAATTATGAAAAAGTTTTGAGTAAAGAACATAAAATTAAAATTGAAAAAGCAATTAATATTGCAAAAAATGAAATTGAGAAATTTGTCAAGAAAAATAAAATTGATGTTTTGATTTCTCACAATTCTAGTCATCCTGTAAATTTTATTATGTCTGTTGCTTTGAGCAGATATTTTAAAGAAAGAAGGGCCCAAGGATTATTTGTTCCTAAATATGTTCTGTGGTGGCATGATTCTCATTTGGAAAGAAAATCTTTTGCTAAACCTTCTAAAGATATAAAAGAATATTTGGTTGATGGATTGCCTGGGCCTTATGTGGATTATATTTTATTTATTAATAGTGGTCAATGGGAAAATGCAAAAAAGTTTTTTAAAGAAGTTGATAAAAAATATCCTGGTTTTTATAAAAAAATTGAAAAAAATCATGATTTTGTTTACAATACTACAAATACATTTATTGATAGCTATTCTGATTTAGAAAAGAATAAATTTGGTAAGTTAGTCAATCGTTTTTTTGAAGATTTCAATATTTACAATCTTTTGGGAAACAATAGTCTTTTTGTAGAAGATACTTTGTTTTGTTTACAACCTACCAGGATGGTTCATAGAAAAAGGATTGATTTTGCTTTGAAATTTTGTTATTCTCTTTTGAAAAAATTAAAGAAAAAAGGGAAATATAAAGCAATTTATTTTTTAGTTTCTGGACATGATCCAATTGGAATGAAAAAAGAATTATTGGAATTAAATGAAAAATTAAAAACAAAATTCAAAGAGGAAAATGTTTTCTTAGTTTTTGCAGAAGATTATGATGGAAAAACAAAATTAGGCTTTTTAGATTATCCTCGTGTATTTGCTCAATTGGGAGGAATTGCAACTTATTTTAGTGATGTAGAGGGTTTCGGAAATAATTTATTGGAAGTTTTGGCAGCAGGTTTGCCCACAGTTATATATGAGTATCCTGTTTACAAGAAAGATATTTCTAAATCTAAATTAAAATTGATTTCTTTTGATAAATTTGTTGTGGATAATAAAAGAATTGATAAAGTCATTAAATTATTATCTAGTAAAGTTATGAGAAGGAATTGGATTAATAAAAATTTAGAGATTTTGAGAAGAGATTATCCTCATAGTTTAGTTGTTTCTAAATTGAAAAAGGCGATTTATAGTTAGAGAAACCTTTAAATAACGATATTCATGATAGATTATATGACCTGGTAGCTCAGTTGGTTAGAGCGATCGGCTGTTAACCGATAGGTCGCAGGTTCGAGTCCTGCCCGGGTCGTATTTTTTAACATCAGAATTCACTCTTTTTCTTCTAATCGTTTTTCAAATTCTTCCATGGTTACTGGTTCTTTTTCGTCCTTTAATCCTAAATCATAAATTGGTTTTGGTTGATGTTTTTCTAATCCTTTGTAAACATTGCTATGTTTTGATCCTTGGATTATTTCTATTACTCCTTCTATTGCATTTTCTATGCATTCTGGATGCCCAATTATTCCTACTCTATTATTCTTTATTTCTAAATCACATTTTGTTAAATCTGATAGTGTTTTCAAGGCTTTCCCGCCTTTACCTATTATTCTTCCTCTAACTCTCTCTAAGTTTGATTTGTTTGTGTGGTCCTTTATGTTTATTATTTCAAACATTCTTTCTTCTTCTTTTATAGAAATTGCTTCTGAAAAACTGAAACCCATGTTCAAAGCATCTATAACTTTTGTCGCATCAAATTCATTTTCTGCTGTTCCATCTATTGTAACTTCTTTTCCATTTATTGAGATTTTAACATTTAAGATTTTTTCTAATCTTTTTTTGTTTTTTATAATTCTCGGAACTTTTTCTGAGATAATTGTTTTCATGAACTAATTGAGAAAAAAAGGGTTATAAGTTTTTGGGGTTAGGAGTTATTATTAAATAATAGTTACATTAAGAAAGTTTTATAAAGTTTTGCAAAAAAAGATTATTATGTGTTTAGAGAAATATTTATTTGAAAGGATGAAAGATTATCGATATGGCAGATTTAATTTATTGAAAAATAAATTTAAATTTACTAAAAATTTTCAGGGAAATATTAAAATAAAAAATTTTTATAAAAATGATGAATTTGGAGAAGGAGATTGTGTTAAATTAACAAATGATTTTTATTTTCAAAATCATGATTTGAGTTTAGTTAAAGTTGAAGGAAATGAACCTAAATATTTTTATGAATCTAATTCAAATCATTTTTATAATTTATTATTTAAAAAAGTAGATTTGAGTGAATTTTGGAGGTTAGATTTAAGGGATAAAAAATATTTAATTAAAAAATTCAATCCTTTGGTTGTTGATTCAAGTTTTAGATTGATTGTTCCTTTTAATGAATCAGGATATTCTATTAAAGATTTTTATGGATGGGAATTAGAATCTCCCGATAATTTAATTTTTGATAAAGATTCTGTTGGGGTCCCATTGGGCTTGAAATCTAATGGAGAATTGGTTTTTTTGGGAAGAAATCATGGAAAGATTAATTTGAGTTTTAAATTTCCAGGTTATAAAATCCATAACTATATTGGTTTGGAAGATGTTTCTCGAGTAAGAGGCAGTTTATTGAGAAATGATGATCTGCAATCAATTTGTGTTAATTTATCCCGAAAATATGTTGAATTTATTGAAAATTTCAAAAAATCCTCTTTCGATTTATCAATTCTTAGAAAAGCCGGCCTATAATTAAAACTCGTCTTCTTCCATTTCTAAATGACCGTTTTGTTTTAACCATTTTACTTGGTTGGGTTTATATTTTAGAAGTATGTCTCCTTTCGTGTCATCAAGTTCCCAAGGTTCAATAATTATTACATCCCCTGGCCTTAACCATAAATATCTTTTTAATCTTCCTGGAACTCTTCCTATTCTTTCTTTTCCATCAAGACAATTAACTTTCATTTTGTTTCCTCCATGCCTTTGTTCAATTATTCCTAGAATTTCTTTTCCTTTTGGAAGTGGGGCCCTCATTATTTTGGGTTCATCCGCATCCCTATTGAATTTGTTATTTTTTTTATTAAATCCCATATTTAATCATCGAGAAATTGATTTATAAGTTTGGTGGTTTGTTAAAAATAACTTTACTTCGTTCAGAATGAATAATTAAAATTTTGGAACATGTTTCTCAAAAATTTTTCAAAGAAAATAGTTAATGGAGGAAAGTTTTGGAAGGTCAATTATTAATTTTTAACAAAATAGAGAATTGTTTGTAAAAATGAAGAGAGATAGTAATTATAATAAGATCATCGCATAAGGAATATTATCTATATATCCAATTCCTTCTTCATCAACGATTTTTTCTTGAATTGCTAGGTTAGTTGATTTATCCCCAACTATGTTGAAGGTTGCATCTTCTTGAATCCAGATTTTTAGAATTTCTTTTATTTCCTCAGGAGACATTATTTTTCCTTGTTCGCCTTTGTAGAAAGATTCTTTGACATCTAATTGTTTTTTTCCTTCTTCAAATTGTTTTCCAATTAGTTCTTTGTCGCAAATTGCCACTACTGTCCTATATGATTCAATTATATTTACATACATTTTCTTTTTTTGAGATTTAATAATTTAAAAAAATAAAAATAAAAATTTTTTTATTTAGTAAGCTTTTTTAGCTTCACCATTTTCGATTGCTTTTTCTGCATTGTCTTTAGACATTATAGCACACATTTTTGTTCCGCAATCAGGACATAAACCTTTTGCAATGAATCCGCCTCTCTTAGTCTTGCTAATTTCAGGATCTTTCATTGATTTGTTTTTTCCCTTTTCTTTGTTTTCTTTACCACATTTAACACAATAAGCTGTAACCATTTTTTTCCTCCCTTTTATTTAATTAGGTTCTCATTAGAACAATTCAGTAAAGAAGTTTCTTTTTTTAAAGGTTTGGAGTGGGAGAAAAAGTTAAATTTTGGTCCTGACACCATGTTTTGCACCACATGCAAGGCAATGAACCATTGTTTGTTTTCCTTCTTTTATTAATTCTGTATCGGGTTTTTTACATTCTTTACACAAAACAAATTCTTGAATATATCTTTCTATTTTTGGATTAATTTTTTTACTCGGTACTTTCATATTTAAGGAGATTTTTTCTCCATTTATTGAAGCTTTAGTTGCAAGACTTTTTGTTAAAAATTTTAGAATGTGTTCTGGATCCCTTCTTATGTGTGAAGCTATTTGAAAAAAATTTGTTAAAATTGTTTTTTTACCTTGGAAAAAACCTTCTATTTTTGGGATTTCAAATCTTTCTCCCGAACTTTCAACAACCTTTACTTTTTCATATGCATTATTTAATAATCTTTCATAGTCCATGTGATTTAGAGAAAGAGAGGCATTTTAAATATTTGGGTTTAGGAAAAGAGCAGAAGACAAATTCTATTAACACTACCATCGGGGACAGGGGGAGATCATATTTATTAAAACAAAAGGAATTGAAAGAAATATATTCTCTAGTAGACAAATGGTTATTAAAGAGTGAATATTGGTTTATTCCTATGGTTGCAAAAGGTATTGATGTTTTACATGTTGAAAGAGAGCCTTATGAATGTTTTGGCTCAAAGAAATTTTATAAAAAAAGTACTGAAATAGCACACAGTATTTTTCCAGATAGGAAATATTTGGGGCTTGGTCCGAAATTTTTTGAAATTTATTCTAGTTCTGAGGACTCAGGAATTGTTGTAGATACTCAAACTTTAGAAATTAGGGTTTGGGAAAACGATTGTATTGATGATGCTTTCAAATTATATAATAAATTCAAAAAGAATAATTTGAATTATAAAGTTGTTAAAGAAATTTGATTTTGTATTTTTAACCTAAATATCTTAATCTACCTGGTCTTGGTTCGAAAATTATTCCTTCTTCCAATAATTTTTGAATTTCTTGGTTTATTAAATCTGGAGATGCATCTCTGAATTCAGTAATTATTTTATCTGTATCAATTCCCCCTTCTTCTTCAGAATTTTTTATTGCATCTAATATTTTATCCTTTAATGCTTTGATTTCTTGTTTATCTTCTATTGGTTTTGTATTGTCTTTTCTCTTCTTTTCTATTTCCAATTTTCTTAAAAGTAAATATTTTGGATCTTTTTCTGAAATTATTTCTGGTTGAATGTAAGTTTCGTTATTCCAATTTCTAATTGTTCCAATAACTGCTACAGTTTGTCCCTGTGAGATATTTTTGAATTTTAATGAATCTTCTCCAAAAACTTTTAATTTTATTTGCCCAGATCCATCATCTAATGTGAAAAAAGAATATTGTTTATCTCCTTCACTATCATATTTATCAACAATATTTCCGATTACATTAACTCTTGAAATTTTTGTTTCTCCTAATTCTAAATAAATAAATTTATCATTGTCAAATATGGGTTTTGCTAATAATATATCTCCTATTCTATATTTGAAAGCGATGTTTCTCTTATATTGGTCTGTCATGAGTGATGAAAGAAAAGTTCTTTTTTAAATATTTATGTGGATTAATGAGTGATAAGGAGGGTTTGTTGGGCAGAGTTCAAACTTTCTGAATAAATCCTCTTCTGGGTTGGAAGAGAGTGCCTTCTCTTTTTAGTTTTTCAATAGCTTCTTCAACTTCTTCTTCTTTCATTTTTCCCTCTAGTTTTTCTATAACTTTTTCTGTTGGAATTAATTCTCCGATTTCTTTTGCCAATTCAAAAATTGTATCTCTTACTGTAAAAATTTTGTTTCTTTTACTAGATGTCATTCTTCCTGTAATTTTATCTTGATCTATATTTCCGTCTTCGTCCATTCCTGCTTGCTCTAAATAATATTTCATCAATTTTATTGCAACTTCTGCATCTTGCCCATCAACGGTTTCAGACATTCTTATTTTTGCTGCGGCTTCTGACATCCGAACTAATGAGTTCAACTGTCTTGCTGAAATTGGAATTGTTCTCATTTCTTGACCTTCTAGCATCGGCCTATTTCTCAAATCAACATAGAATTGTTTCATTTTTTCTACAGCTTCATTGGTCAATTTTGGTTGTACTCTTTGTCTTGAATATGCAATGTATTTTCTAAATAGATCCCTATCAATTGACATTTTTTTTGGTTCTGTTTGATGTTCAGAAAGCATATGATCTGCCACTTTTGTATCATTTGTTTTACTTGGGATATCCCTCATTGTAAAAATAACATCAAACCTATTAACTAGGGCTGGAGGTAGGTTGATTTGTTGAGGTATTCCTTGTGATGGGTCAAATCTACCAAATTTGGGGTTTGCTGCGGCAAGAACGGATGTTTCTGCTTTTAGGCTTGCTTGAACATTTGCTTTTGAAATTGTAACCGTTTGTTGTTCCATTGCCTCGTGCATGGATGACTGGTCTTCTGGAGTCATTTTTTCTAATTCATCTATGCAAACTAAACCTTTATTTGCTAAAACCATTGCTCCTGCTTCTAATGACCATCCTTTAAGGTATTCATCCCTTACAACTGTGGCCGTCAAACCTGCACCTGATGTCGATTTACCTACAACGTAACGGCCTTTTGGAGATATGTTTGCCATGAATCCTAATATTACTGATTTTGCCACACCTGGGTCCCCAATCATCATGATATGCATGTCTCCTCTGGAATGTTGACCATCTGGTTTCATTTTTTTTACTCCTCCAAATAATTGAAGTAATAATGATCCTTTGATTTCTTCAAATCCCCATACTGATGGAGCTACGCTATCTCTTAATTTTTCATAAATATTTGGATCTGCTGCAAGCTCTTTTATTTGAAGTTCATCTTCTTCTGTAATATCTAATTCTTCAAAGGTTTCTTCTAATGGAGTTATATTGTTTACTTCAATAGCTAATTCGAATTTTGTTGACATTCCTCCTGTTGACAATGGAACGGGAACTTCTTTTAGGATACCAATAACTTTTGCCCTTGAACCAGGAGTTGTTCTTTCTTCCATTTTTGGATCAACTAAATCTTCTTTTACAAAAACATTAATTCTCTTTGGTTGTTCCCCTCCATGAAGCATATCTGGTGCTTCTTCAATAATTAGTCTTTGGGTGTCAACCATTTCTTTTGAAATTAATCTGAATGCCCCTCTCCTACCACAAGAACATCTTGTTGGTTCTCGGAATTTCTTTTCCATTTGTAATACCGAAATTATTGTTCCACAACTAGGACATTCAAATTTTGCGTTAACTACTTGAGGCCTTACGTCTGATGATTGTCTAATTATTCCTTCTATAACTATTAATTCGTTTAGATGTTTTGCTCTTATGTTTCTAATTAGAACATCGTTTGATTTTGGAAGGTTTGTTAGTCTTACTCTTACATTATTTGCAAGACCCATTTCTTCAATTGCTACTTCCATGCTTCGAAGTGTTTCTTCGGGGTTTTGGACAATTTCTTCTGATAGGAAAGGAGTTTCTTCTGCAATTTCCATAAAATCTATATAAATTACACTATTTTCGTCTCTCAAAGAAGATTTTAATTTTTCTTTATATGAAGTTATGAAAGTTTTTGCTTCTAAAATTATCTCTTCTTGTCTAGAATTAGGTTCTTTTTCTTTATCCTCTTTTTCTTCTGGTAAGTTTTGTGTAAAATCAATTTCATCCATATGGGAAAAAGTATATACTCATTTATAAAAATGATTGTAATGAATTGGGATTTTTATAGAAATTATTTTTTATAATCTTTCAAATTAAAATTAAAAATTTTTCATGGAATGCTTACTTTTTGTAACCCTTCAAAGCTTCTTTAACATTGTCAAGAAGTCTATCCATAGATTCTTCTAATTCTTGTTTGTTTTTTGTTCCTGTACAAACAAGTTTTCCGTTTGAGAATAGTAAAAATGTTGCATTTGGATCTTCTAATTTGTATACTAATCCTGGAAATTGTTCTGGTTCATATTCTGTGTTTTCCATTTCTAATGCTAAATAATTTAAGTTAAGTTGTAAATTAATTGTTCCTGAAGCTACAATATTTTGTACTGTGATTTTTGGTTTGATTGTAACTTTCACATTTACTTTTTTTAATTGTTTTATTACTTCATCAATTACTTTTCTTACTTGAGGCAAGGATTTTGTTCCTGTACATACTAAATTTCCTGAAGAGAAGACTAAAACTGCAGATTTTGGTTCTTTTATTCTTAGAACTAATCCTGGAAATGTTTCTGGATTGTATTCAGTATTTGGTTGTGTTCTTGCTAATTTTGTTAAAGGAACTGGTTTTTCTAAAGCAGTTGTAGCTACAATATTCTGTATTTTGTATTCAGATTCCTTTTTTGCCTTTGCTGCCATTACTTTTAAAGGGCGGTGGGCTTTATAAAGGTTTTTGGAATTTATTCGGGATATTTTGGTTTGTTTGAATATAAATTTTTAAAAACTGGGGAAAGATTTTCTTTTTATGGGCGAGAGTTGTAAATTATGTGAGAGAGCCAAGCATTATAATCCCGGATTAATTGGAGAAAATTATAGCGATAAAAGGATTATGTTTGTTTTACATATTTCTGATGAGCGGGCAGTAAAAGAAGGATATGTTGAAGCTTATAATAAAACATATACTGCAAAAACAATTGATAAAATTTTAAATGATTCTAATTTGAATCTTGATGACATTATTTTAACAAATTTTTATAAGTGTATAATTCCAGGGGATAAAATTCCTCGGAAACAAGAATATTTTAATTGTAAGAGCATTTTAACGAATCAAATAGAAGAAACTAGGCCCAAAAAGATAGTTTTATTTGGTCCAAATGTTTATAATAATTTGTTTGAAAATTCTGAGAAAAAATTTAGAGATGTTGTTGGAAATAAAATCCAATTTGGAAATCTTGAAGCCTTTGTTTCATATCATCCTGTTGGTTTAAGATTCCAATGGGCCGAAGAGAAAGAAAGAATTTATGGTGGATTGAAAGACTATTTAATTGAATAATCATTTCTTACCAAATCTTTTTTCAACATATTCGATTAATTCTGAACCTTTGAGTTCTGTTGTTTGGGGGCCAACTCTTGTATAGAATAATTCTTCTTGGCAATCTTTTATGAATATCGGCGTTTTAGATTTTCTACATTCTATCCTAAATATGTGTCTATCTTTTATTGGAATCATTTTTGTATCTATTAGGTTTAAGTGTTTTTTTCCTATTTTTTGTTTGAATAAATTTGTAAAATGCAAATGAAATTTATCTGTGTTTTCGAAATTGTCTTTTTCTATTCCTAAAATTTTTCCTTCGTCTGTAACCCCTATGTACAGATTTCCCCCTTTTGAATTCAGGAAACCAGTTATTGTTTTGAGTATTGAATGTTCTATTTTTTTATCAGATTGGTTTGTGTGGAGATTTGTTCTTAGTGTTGATTTAAATTCTTGAGTTTCTCCTTCCCCTTCTTTTATTTCAGCAATTATTTCTTCTAAGGAATTTGATTTTTTGAATAAATCTGGGTTTGATTTTATTATTTTTTTTAATATTTTTTCTATAAACTTGAATCTAGTTTTCATATATATAAAACCAATTATGGATGCTATTCCTGCCCCCATGAGGACATAAGTTAAGTTCATCATAGATAAAGAGTAAATACCTTCGTTCAGGGAATGACCTAATATTTTTTTTAAATAGAATTTTAGAAGCTCTAATGCTGCTCCAAAAGTTATCGATAAACTAAATGAGAATAAAATAACTAGAAAATAATTTCTCTTAATTTGGTTGCTTGCATAGAGTATATAGAGAATTAATAATCCAATCATTCCTGTCCCCAATCCAAACATTAAAGGTGCAAAAAAATTATTTATTTTTCCTAAAAATAAAGTTATAATTACAAATACAAATAGCAATAATTCGAATTGTTTTGGAAATTTGAAATCCATCCATTTGTTTAATATTTGTGGAGTGAATGTTAAAAATAATAAGAAGATGTTTGTTGAAGCTATGTGCCATAAGTGCAGGTTTATCGCATTGATTATTGATAGAATTAATATTAGTTTTATTGATAATGAAAGATATTTGTTGAATGTTTCTTGCATATATCTTCCAAAGAATTACAACTTTTAATAATTGTTGCTATCCATAACGATAATTCTGGTGTTTAGAATGAACAAAACTATCTTCTACTTCTTCTAGTGTTGCGATTTCTGAAAGTGGTTTGTCTTCTCTTAGAAGAGTTATTCTGGGGAATCTTAGGGCATAACCTGAAGGATAATTTGTGGATTTTTGGATGTCTTGATAGTGAACAGTTACAATTATTTTTGGTTTTATTTTGATGTCTTTTCCTTTTTCTTCTTCGATATATGGGGTTAAAAGTTTAGTTAAATTATCAAATGTTATTTTGTTATCTTCTGTTTCTAATTCTCTAACTCCTGTCCCTACTTTTCCTATTGCTAAATATTTGTTTCCTTTTTTACATGATAAAATAAAAGAAGAAATCCAACCTGCTCTTTTTCCTGTTCCCCATTCTCCTCCAGTAATAACCAAATCTAATTCATTTTCTTCTGGTTTTAATTTTAACATATGTCCTACTCTTCTTCCGGGTTTGTATTCTGCTTCTAAATTTTTCATCATTATTCCTTCTTGTTTATTTCTTAATGCTTCTTTGTAAAATTCTTTCACAACTTTTTTGTTTGAAGTTATTTTGAATTTTGAAGAAATAAGTTTGTAAGGATGATTTATCACTATTTTTTCTATTAGTTCTCTTCTTTTTTTGAAAGGGACATCTAATTGTGATTTTCCATTGTGGTATAAAATATCAAATACATTTACTTCAACAGGTAATTTTTTTTGTAGTTCATCAATTTTATGTTTTCTTCTAATTCTTTGAGAAATTTGTTGAAAGTCTGTATATTTTTTTGTTTTTTTATCATATCCTACCGCCTCCGAATCCAAGATGAATGAGTCTCCTTTGATGTATTTTTCAATGTATTCTTCTACTTCGGGAAATTGTTTTGTTACATTTTCTAGGCTCCTTGTAAACAATGTCACTTTTCCATTTGCCTTGTGAATTAACATTCTAAATCCATCATATTTGTATTCTATGGCCATGGGCTTTCCTAATTTTTTGAATGCATCTTCTACGTCTTTTGCCTTTTGTGCTAGCATTGCTTTGATTGGCTTTCCAACTTCTAAATGGATTTTATCTAACTCTTTGATTTTTCTTTTTCTAGCAATTTCAAATACAACTGCTAAATCGTTAGATCTATCTATTGCCCTTTGTATCCTATCTTCGTATTCTTTATTGTTATTGAAGAAGGCTTTTAGCATTGCGTATTTTACAGTTGATTCTTGCACTCCAATTCTTAAGTCTCCAATTAAAGTTCTTACAAGATATAATGATTCTATTGGTGTTGCTGAAGTTAATAGTTCTGTGATTAATCCTATTTTTTTATCTATTGTTCCTTTTCCTACAAGTTCTGGGAGTTTTCTTAAATTATCAATTACTTTTTTTGTCGTAATTAAATGAGAGGCTAATGTTGTTTGTTTTTTCTTTTCTGTTAACTTTTTTGCAACTTCTCCAATATCTCCTATCTTTTTCCATAATGAAGTCACTTTTGAAGGGGTTGATCCAACTGATTTTGCAATGGCTTTTATTGCTAGTTGATTCGAGATACCAATTCTTCTTTCGTCATATTCTGGATATATGTCTCCTAAAATTAAATAAGTAATATATGAATCTTTTTCTGGAATATGTTCTAAAAATTTAGAAAGAATATCTATTTTTTCTAATCGTTTTGTTGTTGAAGATAAATCTTCATACAATTGTGCAAGTTTTTCGTACCTCATTTTACAGAACTAATAGGTTAAGGTGGTTTTTAAGATTTAGTCTTTGTGTAAAAGAGATATGAACAATATTCCAGAAATTACGAACATTCTAAATGCAGGATTCAAACCATTCCAGGTATCTGATTGCCACATTGCAAACCATTCTCCGCCTATTGTTATGAAATATCCAAACCAGAGAATCATGCTAGCTAGTAAACCTTTTAGTGCAAGTTTTCTACCTTTTGTTTGTATAAAATTATTTTTATTTAGTAATTTGATTCCCCCAAACCACAGATATGTTGCTGCGAGTATTTCAGTTAAAATTATTATCCAATAAAAAAGATTGTGGAAGACGGGCGAATCTATGGCTCTCCACATAAGGTTCGGGGAATTAAATGTTGTGTCCATTTTTAGAACATGTTCTACAAATGCATAGTTTGTTCCATAATCTGTTAAATTTCCTACAACTACCAGGGTAAAATATAATGCTAGGATAAGAATTAAAATTCCTTTAGTTTCTAAAATTATTTTTCTTGTGTTCATTTAATTCAAAGGTTCCTTTTTTATTTAATTTATTGGGCGAATATATTTTGACAGATACAATTTTTATAATTGCAGAGCTGTCCGATTTTATCCTCAAGGGATTTTTTTATTTTTAGGTCACTTGGACCTATTTTGAAAATAATAGGTTGTCTGCCTTTAGAGACAGACAACCAGAGGGGTTTTGATAAAAATAAAAAATTTATTGTTTTCCAGCTACAAATAATTCATTTACTTTTTCCCAATTGATTATTGAGAAAAAGTTTTTAATAAATTCTGGCCTCATGTTTTTATATTTTAAGTAATATGCATGTTCCCAAACATCTATTGCAATTAGGGGAATCATTTTTCCTGAAATTACTGATTCTTGGTTTATTGTTTGAACAATTTCTAGTTGGTTTCCTTTTAGAGCTAACCATGCCCAACCACTTCCAAAAAGAGTTTTTGCTGCATTTGAGAATTGTGTTTTAAATTCTTCAAATGATCCAAATTTTGAAATTATTTCTTTTCCAATTTCGGATTCTGGATTAAAAGGAACATCTTTTTTTAGTATCGACCAGAATAAATTATGGTTGTAGACTCCACCTCCAAAATTAATCACTTTTTGTCTAATTTCTGTAGATACATCTGAAATATTTTCAAGTAACCATTCTACAGATTTATCTTGCAATTCTGGATAGTTTTCAATTGTTTTGTTCAATTTATCCACATATCCTTGGTGGTGTTTTTCATGGTGTATTTCTACCGTTTCTTTGTCCATTTGCGGCTCTAATGCATCGGCTTGAAATGGTAAATTCATTAATTTATGTGTCATATATTATTGTCCTCCTTTCAATTTTATTAGAATTTATATATGAATTAATATTCATATGTTTATATATTTTTTGTTTCATATTTTTGAAATGCTGTCATAATTGAAATAGAATATGCAGTTTTTTGGATAATTTGATAATTATGCTTCTCTTGTGTATTTTTTTTCTTGAAGTTGCATTGATTCTCCACAACATACAAGAGTACCTTTTCCAGATTTTAAAACTTCTACAACATTTCCGCAAATATCACATTTGTATATTTCTTTAATGTTTGTCATTTTGATTATACTCCTTCTTTTTTTGCTAGTTCTTTTGTTTTTTCTGGTGTTTCGTGTTTTCCAGAATTTATTTTCCAATATTTTTCTGCTTCTTCTTCCATGCCTAAAAGCCTTGTGTAATAATCAGAGAATTCATTTAGGTGTGCCAATGCAATTTTTCCAGTCATTAAGGCATTGTCATTTGTTACATCTGTGTTTGAATCAATTGTTCCATGTTCCAATTCAATTCCCATCCCTATTCTGAATTGTTCAACATCAAATTTGTCCCAATTTATTCCTAGTTTTTCTCCAACTTCTTTTGCTTCTTCTGTTGTGAATTTTTTTCTTGCCATTTTACATTCCTTTTTTCATTTCTTCAACTTCTTTTTTACCTTTTTCATATTCTTCAACTTGTTCTTTGTCAAGTTCAAACAATAGAGATTCAAATTCTCCGACGTGTTCTTTTTCTTCTTTAGCAACTTCAAGCATAACCTTTTTTACTATTGGGTTTTTTGCTTTTGATGCCATTTGTTCATAGAAGTTTATTGCATCTAATTCTGCTATAACTCCCCATCTAAGAATTTCTTTGTCGATGTTCTCTTCAGGTATCTTGTCGAAATCAATTGGTTCTTTAGATAACATGTTAATAAAAATTTTTCTTTAGTTATATATCTTTGTTGTGATTTTTGGATAACTAATTTTTTACAATTAACCACCTAACTTGAGGTTTTGATTCTATTGAAGTGTCTAGTAAGGTTACTGAACCTTCTGCAAGAATATTTTTTTCTTCAATATTGTGGATTTTTGCTAATTCTTCTTTTGTTTTGAAATCATCTGGAAGTTTTAATATTAAATGAGAGTAAATTATTTTGAAATTTTTGTGTTTTTCAGCTTCGGGAATTTTGAATAAAATTTTTTCATAAAATTTTTTTGGATTTTGAAATCTTGAAGATAAGCAAGAAATTGATTCTGACATGAGAAATTCTTTTAGTTTTTCCCCTGTCAAAACATCTGTTTGATAATCTTCATGTTTTAAAGTATTTGTTAATATTAATTTTTCCATGTTTAAAATAGGTTAAAGAATTATTTAAGGTTTATTGAGAACTATTTGTATTTGAAATCTTTTTTATCTAAATCTGGGTTATATATGTCAATTTTTAGTTTTTCTAAGTAGGGGATTGTTTCGCAAAAACCTAACCTTGATTCTATTCCTGTTTGGGGATCACTAATCAGTTTTCCTTGTTTTCTTTTTCTTTCAATTTCTATTTGTTTTTTTATTTTTTTCTTTAATTCTTTTTTTCTTCCTTTTTCTATTTCTTTATTTATAATTTGAACTTCATAATCAGTCATCATTGCAACAATTAATAATGGGTTTAATTTTGGTAGAATTTCTTTTGTAAATTTTATGGCTCTCAATAAAATATCTTTTTCTTCTTGTCTATTTTGTTTCAAATAAAAATTATTATACATATATTGCCTAAGATTTTTGAATATTTTTGCTTCTTTTGAAAATTCAAAAGAAATCCTTTTTTTATTTTTGCTTTCTTTTACAAGTGCTTTGACAAGATTATATTCTCTTTCTCTTTGATTTTTTCCCAGTAATTTTGCTTCTTTTGGAAGTTCTTTGAAATCACCCATTCTTATTGCATCATTTATGTCTGCCAAAGTATATGCTATTTTATCTGCAATCATAACAACTGTAGCTTCCATTGTTTCTTTTGAATCTAAGGTAATTTTTGCTGAGCCCCTTGAATGATTTAATATCCCATTTAATGTTTCATGTGTCAAGTTTAATCCTTTTCCTTTTCTTTCTATTTTTTGAGCAACAATGACGCTGAAAATGTTGTGTTTGAATTGTTTATCCATATAATTTGAAAAAACTTCTTCACCTAAGTGGCCAAAAGGAATGTGTCCTATGTCATGTCCTGCTGCAATTGCTTCTGCTAAATGAACGTTTAAATCAAGTTGTTTAGCTATTTTTGCAGATAATGCAATTACTTCATTTGTGTGTATTGCTCTGTCTCTTATGTTGGGATTTATGAAATTCAAATCTCTACAATACACTTGAGCTTTTCCTTGCAATCTTCTAAATGATTTAGATTCTAATATTTTTATTTTGTCATTTAAGAAAGCATCAGTTGTTTCTGTTTCTATAATTTTATATTGTTTTTTTGAAAATTTTCTTTTAGAATTTAATTTTTGCATAAAAATTAACACAAAATTAGTTATTTAAGGATTATTGTGATGAGAATTTACAATTTATGTTTTTTTCTAACACCATCATTTCTAGATTTTTTTCTTTCTCCAGCTCTTTTACTAGGTCTTAATTTTGATGTTGGATCTTTACTTCTTAATCCTCTTGATTTCTTTGCTGCAGAAGTCAATCCTCTTTCTGGTCTATTTTGATTTTGACCTTTGCAGATAAAATTAATATTTTTGTCATTTTTTATTTCTGGTTTTGAGGGATCTACACAGATAACTTCAAAAAAATAGTGTTGCCCATCTTTGCCGATTTGGTATGAATTTAACACTTCTAAGTTAGAGAATTTTTTTGATGTTCTTTGTTCTGCAATCCATTTGTAAGACATTTTTAGGTTCTTTCTAGTGTGCATTCTTTTTGATCTTCTACCTTTTTTTGGTCTTGCTTTTTTGTGTCCACCACGTTTAACTCTTGTTCTTATTATTACAAATCCTGTTTTGTTTTTGTAACCCAATGCTCTTGCCCGGTCTATTCTTAATGGATTTTCAACTTTAGTGAATGTTCCAGATTTTCTCCATTCAACCATTCTTTCTCTCATGGTTTTTGCATCTGGTTTTTTCCAAGCTTGTTTTATGTAATGATATAATCCGTTTGTCATGGTTAATTTAGAAACAGTTGCTTTTTAAAGTTTTTTATGTCCCAATATTAATTAAAAATTAAAAATTTTTTATACAATAACTTTTATAAATGGATTCTGTTATAATTTAACTATACCAGATGATCCAATAGCTCAGTCTGGTAGAGCGCTGCTCTGATAAGGCAGAGGTCCACGGTTCAAATCCGTGTTGGATCATTTTGACCAAAATTTTTCGTTCTTTCTTATTTGTTTTGGAACAAAAACTTAGAGGTCCACGGTTCAAATCCGTGTTGGATCATTTTGACCAAAATTTTTCGTTCT
>CAYSCL010000001.1:14093-27256 GCA_964429545.1 Candidatus Woesearchaeota archaeon | reverse complement strand
TGTTTTGGAACAAAAACTTAGAGGTCCACGGTTCAAATCCGTGTTGGATCATTTTTCTTGCACGATTTGAACAAGAGTAAAAATTTATTTTAATTTATTTTATTGAGCATCCATTTCTAAAGTAAGGAGGCCTTTTAACAAAGAATATTTTTTTAGGGGCAAGTCAATTGGAATTTTTTTTAGATATGCTTTTTTTTCTCCAATTGCTCTAACTTCTAAACTATTTTCTAATTTTACTATTGAAACATCTTGTATTGATTTTACTTCTGGAACTTCAATTTCATAATTAATTTTGTTATCAACTCTTTTTAATTGAGATTTTGGTTCTTCTTTTGATAGTTTTTTCCATTTTTCTAAATTGTCTTTAGAGAAATCTATTGGCAAAAATTTTGTATTTTCTTTTGGTTTTTTATTTTTGTCTTTTGGTTGAATTTCTTTTCCATTAATCATTAATTTTATTTTTCCTCCTGGAAAATTATCTAAGTTTCCCATCTCCTTTGCCATTTCTTTTTCTAACATTTTTAATGCATTTCCCAACATTTTATTCATTACTCCCCCACCTATTCCACTAAATACCTTTGGAGTTTTGTTTTTTTCCTCATTATCATTCTTACCCAACATTCCATATTTGTTCTTTTGTTCTTTTACTGGAAAACCGCAGTTAGGGCAAAAGCTATAGGATTTTTTTATTTTTTCTTCACAATTTTTACATTTGTTTTTCTTTAACATGTTATAAGAAAAGCCCGTTGTTTTTTAAATCTTTTTTAGAATGGATTTTGTTTGATTATCTTTCCTGGATATATCCTCTTATGGCCATAATCTCGTGAATATCTTCTTTTATTGTGGGTTTTGCTTCTTTTAGTAAAACGTCTTTAAATTCTTTCAAATTTTTTAATTTTCGTTTGTGTTTTATTTCTTTGATTTTTGGTATCCAGAAGCCTATAAGAATCATTCTTGCTAATGCTCCTATTATAAAAATTAAATATAATGGCTCAATCCAATTTGTATTTATTGTTTCAATTAATAATGCGCTAATCAAACCTCCGATAAATGCCCCTAATCCTAAAAATAAATTGAAATGAGATATTGCTTTTCCTCTTTTTTCTTTTCCTATATTATCATAAATAAAATTTCCTGAAGCCATTAAGAAAGCTGTCCATGATGTCCCCCCAATTATTGCTGGAACTAGGAATAGATAAATTGTATTTGTTGAAAGAATCCATAGCAAGGGAGTCAGAGGTATTAGAATTGTAGTTAAGGCTATGACTTTGTAATTTCCATATCTGTCTGCTATTTTTCCCCATAAGTTTAAAGTCAATATCGAAAAAAAAGTTCCAGACATCATTATTATAATATAAGTCAAATAATCAAAATGCAAATATCTTAGTAGATATATAGAAATTAATGGAGTTGTCAACCCTACTGCTATTGCAAGTGTTGCTCTAAATAGAACAAATTTTCCAAAATTAGTATCTTCTAAATATTTAATGAATTTTTTTATTCCTAATTTTTTTTCTTTTTTTATCTTTAATTCTGGTTCATAATGTTTTTTTATTAGCCCCACACAATAAAATCTTGCAAAAGCTGCAATCACAAATAAAGTTATGAAACCCATTATTTCTTGTCCTGAATTTTTAAAATAATTCAAAATTAAGGATGCAATTATTGACAAAACTATTGTTGTAAATGAAATTATTGTTGTCCTTTTTGAAAACCATCTTCCCCTAAATTTTTCATCTACTACATCTCCCATTAAGGAAAACCAAGAAGGGTGCCCTAGACCATTTCCAAAAACCATAATTCCCAATCCAAATAAAATTAATGCTGGAAGAAGTTGCAAATATAATCCCTTTAGATATAATGCTCCGATGAATGCAATTAATAACCATGCAAATGATTCAAGTGCTAGGGTTTTTGTCATTACTTTTTTTCTTTTTGTTTTTCCTACAAATTTTGAACCTATTAATTGGCTTATGGGCCCTAAATTCCAAAGTGAATTTAGAATTGTAATCAATGAACTTTTTGTACCTAAAGCTATCGCAAAAGGAGCAATGTAATTATCTCCAAAAGATCTCCTAACACTCCAAAAAATTCCTTCTTTTATTGACAATCTTCTAGTGTGATGTTTTAATTCTTTTTCTTCATTTTTAGAAATTTTCTCTTTTTTTACACCTCTCATAATTTTCATAATTTGGATAACTTTTTATAGATAATGGTTTTTGAAATTCAATGGTAAAAGAAAAATTTTACGTGACTACGGCAATTGATTATGTTAATGCAGCTCCGCATATTGGGCATGCTTATCAAAAAATTGTGGCGGATGTTTTGGCTAGATGGAATCGTTTGGTTGGCAAGGATGTTTTGTTTGTTACTGGAACTGATGAACATGGTAAAAAGGTTGAGGAATCTGCAAATAAAGCTGGATTTTCTGATGTGAAAAAATTTGTTGATTCCGTTGTTCCTAAATTTAAAGAAGCTTGGACTGCCTTGAATATTTTTCCTGATAGATTTATTAGAACAACTGACGAGGATCATAAAAAAGTTGTTAAAGATTTTATTTTGAAATGTAATGAAAAAGGAGACATTTACAAGGGAAATTATTCTGGGCTTTATTGTACTGGTTGTGAAAAGTATTATACTGAAAAGGATGCGGAGAATGGTATTTGTCCTCTGCATAATAGGCCTCTGGAAAAAATTGATGAGGAGAGTTATTTTTTTAAATTAGGCGAATATCAAGATTTTTTGTTAAATCTATATGATGAAAAGCCAGAATTTGTGCAACCAAAAATTAGAAGGAATGAAATTGTGAATAGGGTTAAGGAAGGGCTTCGTGATTTGTCTATTACTCGGACCAGTTTTGATTGGGGAATTCCTTTTCCTTTGGACGAAAATCATGTAACATATGTTTGGTTTGATGCTTTGATTAATTATTATACTGCTACTAGGGAAAAAGGCCGTGAAGATTTTTGGGGCGTTCCCACAGTTCATTTGCTAGGCAAGGATAATACTTGGTTCCACACAGTTTATTGGCCTGCAATGTTAAAATCTGCTGGAATTGAATTGCCTGGAGTTACGTTCAACCATGGTTTTTTGACTTTTAATGGGCAGAAAATTTCTAAATCTTTGGGGAATGTAATTAGTCCACAAGAATTAGTGAAGAAATATGGTGCAGATACAATTAGATATTTTGTTTGCCGTCATTTTCCTTTTGCTTCTGGAGAAGATGGGGATTTTGATGAGAAAGCATTAGTTGATAGGCATAATGGGGAATTAGTTAATAAGTTGGGAAATTTGGTTAGTCGTGTTTCTGGATTGATTGAAAAGAATGGAATGGAAGTTTGTGAAAATAGTTTAAACTTAGAATTTGGGAAAATAAATTTATTGATGCAAAAGTTTGAAATTGATAAGGCTTTGAATGAAATATTTTCTTTTGTTGATAGATGTAATGAATATGTTCAAGATAAAAAACCTTGGGAAACTGGTGACAAAAAAGTTCTTTATGAATTAGCTGATGCCATTAAGAAAATTTCTATTTTTATCTATCCATTTATTCCTTCAACTTCGGAAAAGATTGCTGAGAAGTTTGGTGGATGGGAATTTACTAAAGAAGAGTTTGAAAAACCTTTGGGAGAGGTTGAAGTTGTTAAGGGAGAGAATTTGTTTAACAGGATTGAATTAGAAATTGGAAAGTTGGCAGGGGGAAGTGGGAAAGAAAGTGTGAAGGAAAAGGTTGAAAATGTGAAACCAAACATTAAAAAAGAAAATGAGCCTAAAGAAATTATGGAAGGAGTCACGACAATCCAATTTGATGATTTTGTGAAAGTTGATTTAAGAGTTGCAGAAATTAAGGAAGTGGAGGAAATTCCCAAGGCTGATAAGCTTTACAAGCTGACATTGGATGATGGAACTGAAGAGGGAAGAACTATTTGTGCTGGAATTAAAGAATTTTATTCTGCTGATGAATTGAAGGGTAAGAAAATTATTATTGTTGCTAATTTAGCTCCAAGAAAATTGAGAGGAATAGAATCTCAAGGAATGTTATTGGCAGCTTCTAATGATAATCATTTTGTTGTTTCTTTAGTTAGTCCAGATAAAGATATTAATAATGGTTCTAGAGTTGGTTGAATATAAATTTTTATAAATAATAATTTTTTGACTTTATTATGGATTCAATAGAGAAAGGAGCAACAATAAGAATAGGATTTAAGGACCATTACAATAGAGAAAACCCCTCTAAAGTAGATTTTCAAGTTCCAACTTATTCTTTAAAAATAAATAAAAAATCTATTGTGATAAGCGATAGTGCAGGTATTTCTAGTGATTATTTGAACATTTACGAAGGTGTTGCTAAGGAGCTTGCTGAGATTATGAAAGAAAAGAATGTTTCTAATTATGTAATACATAATGGAGAAATGGTTGATATGTGGACCAAAAAATGGGCATCATGTAATTATGTTCCAAAAGATGGGGAAGAAATTTTTAAGAAAACTTTGGAAAAAGCTTTGGAATAAATTTCTATAATTAATATCTCTTTTTAGTCATTCTTTCCCATAAAGAAGGTTTATCTGTGTTGGAATCATAGTCAATGCCTATTATTTGAGCTGCTATTTCTTTGTATGCTCTGGATGGTTTTGATTTAGGATGTGTGTGGATTATTGCGTCTTTTAGCCTTAGTGATTCTTGTAGTTTGATGTCTTCTGGAATCATTCCCAAAATTGGAACTTCCAACATGTCTTTTACAATTTCTGGACCTAATTCTGATTTGTTTTTTCTTACTCTTGTGATTATTACTCCATGAATATTTTTCTTTTTTTCTTCTGCAAGTTTAATTGTTTTTAATGCGTCGGTAATTGCGGGCATTTCAGGATTTGTAACAATAATTAAATCATCTGCTGCTTCTATTGCTGCAAGAGCTTCGTCTCCCAATCCTGCCGCACTATCAAATATAACATAGTCAGATATTTCTAAGAATTCTTTTTTGAAATCTTTTATTTTGTTGTTTTTTATTTTTTTTAATTCTTTTACTGATAGCGATGCCGGAACAATTTTTAATCCTGATTCATGCTCATAAACAGCTTCGAAAGGGTAGGCTTTTTTTTGTAATACATGATTTAGGTTTACTGGGACTTCTGGCGAATTTAGATGTATTCCTACATTGGGCGTTGTCAAATTAGCGTCGATAACTACCACATCTTTTCCAAATTTGTTTATTGCTGCACCTAAATTTATTGCTGTTGTTGTTTTACCAACTCCACCTTTTCCAGAAGTAACTACGATTATTCTTTTCATTTTCCATTTGTTAGATATTTTTTTGTCGTGTTTATGAATTTTTCAATCATTTCTGCATAAATTTTAAGTTGTTCTAAGTTAACATTAATTTCTTGACCTCTAAATTGAATTTTTAATGCAACATTTTTTCTAAATTCTCCAATTCTATCACATTTAAGATCTTCTAATTTTCTAAGCATCATGAAAAAATCAATAACTTCAATGAAATCTTTATCGTCTGCAAAAACTTCTTTGATTTGTTTTATTCTTCCTATTGCATTTTCTGATACTTCAGAAATTTTATCTTCTTTTTTTGATTTCTTTAGAAGTTGGTTGATACAAGTATCTATCATTTTTCTCCATCTAAGTAAAAGATTCATAATCACATCACATGTTTTTGTGTATTTTAAACTAACATAAAGTAAGTGGTCTGCACTTATTTTTTCTTGTATTATTTCTTCCATTTTATTTTTTAAATTAGAAACTAATGTAGGAGGGTTTCATTCTTTTTATATTTATCTTTTAAGATAGGTTCATTATTGATTCAGCAAGATCTTTTGTTTTTTCCATTTCTTCTCTTGCTTGTTCTTCTGTGCAACCAGTTTTCTCCATGATAGTTTCAATATCTTCTTTAGAAATAGTTACTTCTTGTGATTCTTCTCTTTCTTCTCCTGAAATTTGGAAGCTTGTTTGTCCTTGCATTTTTATCTTCATAATTGAGGGGTTATCTATAATTATTTTATTTCCGTCTGTTTTTTCAATTGTAACTTTTGAAGCATCTATTTCTTCTTGGGCTATGCCCATTTTTTTCATCATACCCTGCATTTGTCTAGGGTTAACTCCGCCAAACATTTTAGAATAAGTAGGTCAAACCGATTCTCAAAAGAACAATCATGATGATGAATCCAATTACATGAGTTGGTTTTAACATAAATTTACTTTCGTATTCTTCCTTATAGTTTACTAATCCACCGAATCCTCCGGGAAGATTGATTCCTTGGTTTTGTTGTGCCATGTTTATTTTAAGTCCGAGGGGTATAAAAAGGTTTTTGTGATGTGGATTAAATAATACAATCTTTCAGTTTTTTGTCAGTTCTGAGTCTTACAAAAACAGGCGCTCTCATTTTGTTGTCTTTTGTAATTTCTAAATATTTTGCTTCTGCTATGAGTTTTGGTTTTACATATTTTGCATTCGGTAACTTTTTTATTACAGGTTTTTTTGTTTTAATTTTTTCTAATTTTTTTAGAATTTCTAATTGCTCTTTTTCTGAAAATCCCGTTCCAACTTTTCCAATATATGTTAGTTTTTTATTATGGTGTGCTGCTAAAAGCAAAGTTGAAAGTTCTCTTTTTTCTTGGGTATATCCCACAATTATCCCATCTATTGTGTCTTGCTTTTTTATTTTAATCCAGGCTTTTCTTCTTTTGCCTTCAGAATATTTCTCTTCTGGATTTTTTGCTATAACTCCCTCTCCACCTCTTTTTGTTATTTTATTAAATAATTCTTTTCCATTTTTTGAAGATTTCACTATTTTGAAATTTTTTGATTCTTTGGTTGATTTTTTTAATATTTTGAATCTTTCTTGTTGTGGTGTGGATGTTAGGGATTTATTGTTTAATTCCAATATATCAAATGCTACAAATGCTGCTGGCATTGATTTTGATCTTGTTTTTATTTTTTCTTTGTTTTCTAATAAATCTCTGTGTTGGAGAAGGTTAAATTCTGAAATTCCTTTCTTATTGAATATAACAATTTCTCCATCTATAACACATGAATTTGCTTTTATGTTTTTATTAAAATTAAATTCTGGATATCTGCGGGTTATCTCATTATTTCTTCTATTTATGAATTTTATTTTTGAATCATCTTTGTAGAGAATTGCTCTTGTTCCATCTAGCTTTTCTTCGTACATAAATTTAGGAATTAATAGGTCTTCTGAAGTCCCAAGTTTTGCAAGCATTGGTTTGTATTTTTTCATTTTTATTGAATTTTGTTTTTTGGGATAGTCAATGCAAAATTTAATTTTATCAAGAAAAAATTGTTTATTTGATTTATGGGATAATTTGGATATGTAAATCTTTTAAGTTGCTTTTGGCTTTGTATTTTATGTATAAAGAAATGAAAAGAAATCATGCAAAATATACTAGATTAAGAAATTTATTTTATGGTTTTGCTATTGCCGGATTTATTGGTTCTGGAATTTTTTATTGTAATAATTTTGTGGATAAAAATAATAGAATTGAAAAAAATAATTTGAAAGGAACTATCTCTTATGTTTTTGGAATTGGTTCTTTCGTTTTGGCTGCAAGACAGAATTCAAAGAAAAAAGAGTTGGAATTTTTAGTTAAGGGGGCATAGAAAAACTCTTAAAATATGAATTATCAATAATTTTATGTTAAATGGATATTATTATGAAAATATTGGGGATCATATAAATACAGATTTTAGTCTTTGGTATTTGGACAAAGAATGTGCTCAAATATTATTGAATTATAAAAATGATTTTGGAATTTTAAATATTGATAAGACAAAAAGATGTTTAAAAATTAGTGGTGTGGGAGGAGTGGCTTTTCAGTTAGAAGAAGGAATTGAAGATGGAGTGGCAGGAAAATTTCCTGAAGGATTAGCAAAAAAGTTATTGGAACAAAATTCTGCTGAGCAAGTTAAAATTATTTTAGACGATTTTTTTGGATAGAAAAACTCTTAAATATACTATTTGTTTGATTTTGATATGAACTTTAAGGATATTAAGAATTGGGGACCTGAATCAGAGAAAGCAATAGTTGAAAAATGGAAAGAGGCAGGGGATTTTGAATTTAATATTGATGATAAGAAAAAAATTTATTCTATTGATACTCCTCCTCCGTATGTAAATGCGCCCATTCATATTGGTCAAGCTGTGACTTATTGTTATATGGATTTTTTTGCTAGGTTTAAAAGAATGAAGGGGTTTCAAGTTGTTTTTCCTTTAGGACTTGATAGAAATGGTTTGCCTATTGAAATGGCAGCCGAAAAAAAATTTAAAACTTCTCCATTTAAAGTTGGTCGTGAAGAGTTTGTTAAATTGTGTAAAAAATTATTGGAAGAAACTTCTACAGAAACTTCGGATACTTTTGCTAAATTAGGAATTTCTTTTACTTCTTATAGTGAGGGCGATCATATTGGTTCTGTTTACAAGACTGATTCACCTGAATATAGGTCTTTAACCCAAACAACTTTTGTAGATTTATTTAAGAAAGGTCTGGTTTACGAAGCTTCAAGAATTAATAATTGGGATCCTAAACTTCGTACAACAATTGCTGATTCTGAAGTTGAATATAAAGATGTTGAATCTAATTTTAATGACATTAAATGGAAAGTTAAGGAAACTGGTGAAGAAATTGTCATTGGTACTACTCGTCCCGAATTGATTTGTACTTGTGGCAGGGTTATTTTTAATCCTGAAGATGAGAGGTATAAACATTTGGAAGGTAAAACTGCAATTAGTCCTATTTTTGAAAAGGAAGTTTTGATTAAATCTCACCCGATGGCCCAGATTGAGAAGGGAACAGGTATTGCTATGATGTGTTCTGCAGGGGATTTAACTGATATTCAATTTTTTAGAGAACAGGGTTTGACTCCTGAGATTGCAATTAATATTGATGGAAAGATGAATGAAAAAGCTGGTCCTTTGAATGGTTTGAAAGTTAAAGAGGCTAGAGAAAAAATAATTCATTTATTGAAGGAAAAAGATTTATTGGTTAAACAAGAAAAAATTATTCATAGGACACCTATTAGTGAAAGAAGTGGTGCTGAGATAGAATTTATTGAAATGCCTGAATTTTATTTGAAACAAGTTGGTGTTAAGGAAAATGTTAGAAAAATTTCTGAAAATGTTAAATTTTATCCGGAGTTTGCTAGAAAGATTTTGAATGGTTGGATTGATTCTGTTTCAATTGATTGGCCTATTTCTAGAAGAAGATATTATGCTACACCTATTCCTCTTTGGTATGCAACTGATTTGGTTTGTGTTCCAGATGAATTAGATTATGTTGAACCTTGGAGGGAACAACCCAATGAAAATTATGAAGTTTTGAAAGATGGAAAAGTTGTTGGGAAAGTTAAAGATTATAAGGGATTGGAATGGAAAGGAGAGGAGAGAGTTTTTGATACTTGGATGGATTCTTCAATTTCGGAATTGGCTTTATTGAAATATAAAAGAAACGAAGATTTTTTTGAAAAGGCTTATCCTTGTTCATTGAGGCCTCAAGGTAAAGAAATTATTAGAACTTGGTTGTATTATACTTTGCTTAGAGGTTATTTGGAAACTGGTAAATCTTGTTTTGAAGATGCTTGGATTAATCAACACATTGTTGATGGCAAGGGATATAAAATGAGTAAATCTAAGGGGAACATTATTGATCCTCAAAAGTTGTTGAAGGAATATGGTGCTGAAGCTATTAGGATGTGGGCAGCAACAGAAGGTGATTTATCTAAATCTGATTTGAAATGTTCTGAGGAGAGAATTAAAGGTGAAAAGAAGACAATTAATAAAATTTTAAATGTTTCTAAATTTGTTCACATGTTTGAGAAGCCTTTGAATAAACCAGAATTAACAAGTTTGGATAAGTTGTTTATTGATTATATTGAAGAATTGACGGAGAGACTTGAAAAAGAGTATAGTGAATATGATTTTTATCATCCTGCTGTTAATTTGAGAAATTTTTTATGGAATATTTTCGCTTCTAATTATGTTGAAATTGTTAAGAAGAGAGCATACAATCCTGATGAATTTTTTAGTGAAGAAGAAAGTAATTCTGCTAAGTGGACATTACATTATTTGCTTGAGAGATTTTTGATTTTAGTTTATCCTATTGTTCCACAAATTAGTTCTTTGATTATGGAAGAGAAAGAAATTGATTTGAAAAAAATTGAATTTCCTAAAGCTGAAAAGATTAATTCTGAATTAAGTTTGATTGAACAAATTATTGATTTTAATTCTTTAATCTGGAAAACTAAAAAAGAAAAAGGAATTAGTTTGAGGGATGGAATTGAAGGAATTAAAGTTCCTGAAAATTTGAAAGCTTTTGAAAAAGATTTGAAAGCTACTCATGGGTTGGAATAATCACTAATCAATTAGTCTAAATCTTTATATAATAAATATAATTATGCATATAATCGAATCTGTGCAGGAATTATCTTTGGAAGTCAAGAGGTTGAAGAAAATTATTTTTGAACTACAAGAACAAAATAGAGAGGATTATTTGAGTTATGAAGAAGGTTTGGTTTTTGATGAGTCAATGGAGGATTTGAAAAAAGGCAATATTTTTAGTCTAGAGTATATTGAAAATGAAAGGAAAAATCTGGGCTTGAAATTTAGTAATGTTTCTAGAAAATTTTTAAATAAATGTGAAAATATTTTGGAGGAAATTATTTTTTTGGAGAAGAGAGTGAAAATGAGTTTAGTTGGGAATGCAATTATTGTTGGGATGGTTTGAGTTAGTTTTTACAATATTCTTTCACAATTTCCATGTCTTTTAGCCATTCTGGTTCTAGATGTCTTCTATAAATTATTGCTGCGGGGTGGAATAGTGGAATTAATTTTATTTTTATCCCATTAATTTCTATGTCTTGAACTTTTCCATGAACTTGAGTAATTCCTGGTTGATTTTTCATTTCATCTACATTTGTTTTTGCTAAGAAAAATTTTGTCGCATAATTTCCTAATGAACAAATTATTTTTGGTTTCATTTCTTTTATTTGTTTCAACAGCCAAGGAGTATGTGCTTTGATTTCTTCGGGAGTGGGGTCTCGGTTTTGGGGTGGACGGCATTTTAGAATATTTGCTATGTAGATGTCTTCGGTTGAGAGATTTATTTTTTCTAATAATTTGTCTAAGTTTTTTCCTGCTGCACCACAGAAGGGAATTCCTTGTTCATCTTCGTTTCTTCCTGGAGCTTCACCGACAAAAAGAATATCTGCATTTGGATTTCCTCTACCGATAACAATGTTTGTACAATCTTTGAAAATTGGGGTTCTTTTCACTAGGGCGGCCTCATAAAAATTAAACTCTGGAGATTTTTTATTTGATTCCATGTTAGGGAAAATGAGGGTTTGTTTATTAGGTTTTTGAAAAATTACTAAAAATATATTTCAGAATTGATAATCTAAAATTTTTGAACTTGATTCATAAAATTTTATTGGAATTATTTATGTTGGATAAAAATCTAATATCGAATAAACCTCAACCAATGTTTTGTTTCATGTGAAAAATAATTTAATTATTTTAATAAACAAAGTTAATAATTTTTAGAGCACATCATTTAATTAAGAGTTGGTTTGTGGAACCCCAAGCTTTAAAACTCGGTGTTCTCTTTTTTTAATATGGCATTACAAACATTGGATAGAGCTGAATTGGCTGAACTTTTGGAAGAGCTTGGCGAGTATCGTGGAAGGGCGACTGAATTGATTACAGTTTATATTCCTGCGGGCTATGATCCTAATTCTGCACAGAAGCAAATTGAAGCGGAAGTTTCTACTGCTAAGAATATTAAATCTACTTCTACTAGAAAGAATGTTACTGATTCATTGGAAAAGATTGTTCGTGCTTTGAAGGATTACAAAGTTGCACCTTCTAATGGAATGGTTTTGTTTGCTGGAGATGTTAGTCCAACTGAGGGTCAATCTGATATTCAAATTTGGGAAATTGAACCTCCTGAAGCGGTAAAAATTAGGCTATATAGGTGTGACAAGGAATTTGTTTTGGAGCCTTTGGAGTCTATGCTTGAGGCTAGTGAAATTTATGCTTTAATTGTTATGGATAGGAAGGAAGCAACTATTGGTAGGCTTGTTGGAAAAAGAATTGAAATGCTTCAAAATATGACTTCTGGAATTCCTTCGAAAGTTCGTGCTGGGGGACAGAGTTCGCAGAGGTTTCATAGAATTACTGAAGGTTTGACTAAAGATTTCTATAAAAGAATTGCTGCTGAAGTTAAAACATTTTTTTATGAAGAAAAGAAACTTAAAGGAATTTTAATTGGGGGCCCGATTCCTACGAAGGATGAATTTGTTGAAGGTAAATATTTGCCTACTCAGTTACATGAGAAAATTATAGGTGTTCAAGATCAGGGAGATACTTCTGAATCTGGTTTGAAGGAATTGGTTGAATTGAGCCAGGAGATTTTATCTAGCCAGGAGATTATACATGAAAAGAAACTATTGGAAGATTTTTTTGATAATTTGGGTGCAAAACCTGACACGACCCCCTACCATTATGAGGATGTTAAGAAGGCTTTAGAGTTTGGTGCAGTTGATACATTGATTCTTTCAAAAGATTATGATAAAGTAAGAGCAAAAGAGTTGAAAAAAATTGCAGAGGGAATGGGAACTTCTATAGAAATTGTTAGTCGAGAAACTGAAGAGGGTGACCAATTTTTTAATTTGGGTGGGGTTGGGGCCATCCAACGTTTTGCATTCTAGATTTTTGTTTCTTTTTTGTTAAAATACAAAAATTTAATTTTCTGACGTAGCGCTGCTACGCGGCGAAAAATAAATCTTAGATTTTATCTAAAAAATAATTCAAAAATGGTTGGGACAAGAATAGAGAAAGAAAATTAAAACCCAATCTTAAAACCAATTCGTAATTCTTTTGGTTTTAGAATTGGTTGTGGAGGTATTTGTTTTAGTGCAGGGTATTCTGTGAATAGAAATGTGTTTTTTGATATTTTTTGATTGTATTGAATATTTTTCATTCCTAAATCGTATGTTGTTTGTGTTTTGTATTTTATTTCTGGAAGTCTAATTTCTGTCTTTGTTGAATCTTTTTGTAAAGGTGTAACTGAAAGAAATGTTGATAGTAATAATGTTCCTAATGTCATTTTTATATTATGTTTTTGGGTTTTATAATAATTGTTGT
>CAYSCL010000001.1:0-13993 GCA_964429545.1 Candidatus Woesearchaeota archaeon | reverse complement strand
AAAAAATATCATGGAACCAGTTTGGAAAAACTCCATCGTTTTGGCAGTGGTAGACTTTATGGAAGTTTTGGTTCCATATCCATTTTATTTCTAGATTGTTGTTTTTTAGAAGTTGTTTGTTTTCTAGGGAAAGTCTTAGGTAGGGGGGTTTGAATAAAGTTGGTTCGTAGCCAAAACATTCTTCAAATATTTGTTTTGCATAAATGAGTTCTGTTTCATTCACATAGTTTTCAAATTCATGATATGAATGATATATTCCATGCATTCCAAGAGTTTTATTTAATGAAAGAATTTCTTTACACCAAGATTGATTGTTTGAAATTGGAGTGTTGTTATGCAGGGGTATGACCCAAAGAATATTCGATTTTTTTATGTATTTTTGTTCACATTTTATGTTTGGACTTATATCATCTATTTCTCTTGGGGATCCTGCCCTTATTAAAAATAAACAAATGATTATGAATATTATCCCTACTAATATTATTTCTCCTCTTTTCATTTTTTATTAAAGAAGTTTAATTTTTTAAACCCATTTGTCTTTTGTTTTTTATGGAAGTTAGTAGGAAAACAATTGAAGAGATTGATTGGTCTAAGGAAAAGGAGAATATTCGTTTGATTGAATCTATTCTTTTTATTTCTGGTAGATTTTTATCCATGCAGGAATTGATGAATCTTTCTGAATTGAATTCTTTGATGATTACTGAATGTCTGAATAAATTGAAAGATAAACATAATGGGGAAGATTCTTCTTTGGAAATAATTGAAAAAGATAATTTGTGGAAAATGGATGTTCGTCCTGAGTATCATTATTTAATTAATAAATTGGCTGGTGGAGCTCAAGAGTTTACAAAAGCTGAACAAAGTACTTTGGCTATAATAGCATATAAGCAACCAATTAAGCAATCTGTTATAATCAAGATTAGAGGAAATAAGGCATATGACCATATTCATAAATTCATTAAACTAGGATTATTGAAAGCAAAGAAAGATGGGCATACTAATCTTTTGACTTTGAGTGATGAATTTTATGATTATTTTAATGTTGCTGCTGGGAGTAATAATGTTTTGAAGGAAAAGGTTATTGAAAAAGATGAAGAGGGAGAGGAAAGGGAAGATTAATTTCTTAGATAAAAATCTTTAAAAGAATTGAATTCTGTGGATTATAATGAATATTGAACATTTCGGGGGCAAGAAGTAAATGGATTTTTTAACAAGTGTTTTTTTAGTTTACTCTTTTGTGGCGTTTTATTTTCTTTTTTTGTTCGTTTTGATTTATTTTCAGAATAGAAAGGAAATCTTGAAAGTTCCAAAAATTACAAAAAAATATGATATTTCTGTTGTGATTACTTGTTATAATGAAGCAGATACGATTGGAAAGGCTATTGATAATTTGGCAAAAAATGGTTATTCTGGTTTAAAGAAAATAATAGTTGTCGATGATTGTTCTAAAGATAATTCTTGGGAAATTATAAAAAAATATGAAAAGAAATATCCTGGTTTGGTAAAAGGTGTAAGAACTCCAAAGGGCACTGGTTGTGCTGCTGGAGCTAAAAATTATGGATCTAAATTTGTTAAAACTGAATTAATTGCTTTTAGTGATGGAGATAGTTTTCCTGAGAGGGGTTCTATTGCAAAAACAATTGGATTTTTTGATGATGAAAATGTTGGTGCTGTTACTTCTACAGTTCTTGTTAAGAATAGAACTAATTTATTGTTAAAATTACAAGCGATTGAATATATTGTTATTAAGTTTACTAGGAAGTTGTTGGAATTCATTGGTTCTATTTATGTGACTCCTGGCCCTTTGGCTGTTTATAGGAGGAGTGCTTTTGAAAAAATTGGAAGATTCGATCAGGAAAATTTAACGGAAGATATTGAAATTACTTGGAGATTATTGTATCATGGTTATGATGTTAAAATGGCTGTCCCTGCTAAAGTTTATTCTGTTGCACCACATACTTTCAAAGGATGGTTTAGACAAAGAATACGTTGGAATAAGGGCGGAGTTCAAACAATGATTAAATATGGTGGGAGCTTTTTTAGAAGAGGAATGCTTGGAGCCTTTGTTTTGCCTTTTTTTGTGTTTTCATGGTTTTTGGGTGTTTTTGGATTGGCAGTTTTGGTTTATAGGTTGTTGAAAGCTTTTGTTGTCAGATATCTTTTGACAACTTATTCAGTTAAAGCTCATGCAGCTGTTTTGACTTTGAAAGATTTTAATTTGACACCAAGTATTTTGATTTTTATGGGACTTGTTTTGTTTACATTGAGTTTAACTTTTTCAATAATTGCTCTTTTGAGTATAAAGGAGAAGAAAGAATTTAAAAGACCGGGTGTGTTTGTATTTTTAGTGTATGAGTTTTTTTACCTTTTGACTTATCCAGTCATATTGGTTGTCTCTGCATGGGAACTTTTAAGAGGGAAAAAAACTTGGAGTTAAATAGATGAAAGATAAAAAACAATATAATGTGTTTTGGCAAGCATTGTTGTTAGCAGTGACTTTTTTGGTTATTGGAATGTATCTGGGTATTTCACTCGAACAAGGCAGATTAACAGAAATTAATGATTATTATATTCAATCGGAAGTTTCTTTGATTGATATTTTGGCTTTGGATAATTTGATTGATTCTAGTTCATTGAATTGTGAGGATTTAAAACGAGCAAATATTGCTTTGTTGGATAGAGTTTATGAGGAAGCTGTTTTGTTGGATCAATATGAATCTGCTGGAAGAATTACCGAAGGAATCACTTCTTTGCATAAAAAATATGATGTTCTTAGGGGATATTTATGGATTAATTCTATACAAATTAAAAGAAAATGTGGTGGAGATTTCAATACATTGGTATATTTTTATAATTATGAAGAAGAAGATTTAACTAAAAAAGCTGAACAAAATGTTTGGTCTAAAATTTTATGGGAGATTAAGCAGGAAAGAGGTTCAAATGTTATTTTAATTCCTATTGCTGCAGATACGGGTTTGGAATCAATAAATTCTATGTTGAATGCTTATGGAGTTGAAGAATTCCCTGCTGTAGTAGTTAATGAGGGAGTTGTTTTGGATGAACTTGTTGAGAAAGAAGAATTGATTGCTTTGTTGAATTAATTTTCTATAATTTAAACTAGTTGTCTATTTTTATCAATTTAACTTAGCCAGTCTACAATAATAATATTAAAAAAGAGATTTTTTCTTATTTTGCTATGGATAAGTGTTATTTATGTGGCATTGAAGCAGGTCAAACTTTGTTACAGGAAGGAATCCATAAAAAATTTGGTATTGTGAAGGTTTGTAGGAAATGTTTTCATAAGGAGAAAATTCCAATAATTGAGAAAAAAGATGTTAATATGAACGAAGTTAATACCAGATTAACTGTTCGTGAAAGGTTATCTCGTATGGCCCATATTGACATGGAGAAGCATGAATCTAGAAAAATAAAACCTGCTCAAGAAGATGTGCATTTGAAAGATTTGGTTGAACAAAATTTTAAGAAAGAAGTTGAAATTGGACCGAAACATTTTGATGATTTGGTTGACAATTTTAATTGGATTATTATGAGAAAAAGAAGGGCAATGAAATTAACTCGTAGTGAACTTGCAGAAAAGATTAAGGAGCAACAAATAGTGATTGAGGCTCTTGAAGGGGGTAGTTTACCTCGAGATTATCTATCTTTGGTTAAAAAAGTTGAAAATTATCTTGGAGTTAGATTGTTGAAAAGAACTGATGAAGTTAAGCCAGAAGAAATTGCTGTTGAATCAAAGGTTCCTTCTGGGATTTTAATTGAAGATTTGAAAAATAAAACTACTGAAAGAAAAAATTGGTTTTTTGGAAGAAAGAAAAAAGAAGATATTTTTGAAAATGCGAATTATGAAGAAACTTTAGAACCTGAAGATATTGATTTGGAAAAAATTCAAGAAATTTCTGGAGTCCCGGAAGATAAGGTGAATGATTTTGCTGCTTCTGAGAATAAAGAAAGTGACGGGTTGGAGACTTCTGAGAAAAATTTGGATGAATTGACTGATGATGAGATTAATGATTTAATTTGGGGAAAAAAGTGATTAATCACAAGTTTTATAAATGGATTTGTTAATTTCTATATTATGGAAATTAAGGTTTTAACTAAGGAAAAGAATGAAGTTGTGTTTGAAATTTCAAGTTTAACTTTGGCAGAAATTTTGAGATCTTATTTGAATAAGGATTCTTCAGTTGATTTCGCTGCTTGGAAAAGAGAACATTTCACAAAAAGTCCTGTAATGAAAGTAAAAACTTCTGGAAAAGATGCAATAAAAGCTATTGATGATGCTGTTAAAGCAATTTCTAAGGATTTGAGTGGTTTGGAAGCAGATTTTAAGAAGCTGAAATGAATTTTGTTTCTTTTTTGTTAAAATACACAGATTTGATTTGCTTACATAGCGCTGCTATGCTGCACAAATAAAATTTGCGATTTTACCTAAAAAATAATTCAAAATTAGTTCTTGTTTGCATCTAAATTTTTATTAACTTATTTTGATTATTTGAAATATGAAAAAGATATCGACAGGTAGTTTTGATTTGAATGATTGGCTTAGTGGAGGTTATGAGGAAGGAATTGTTAGCATGGTTGTTGGTCCTGCTGGTTCTGGAAAGACTAATTTTGGTGTTTTGGCTGCTTGTAGTCAGGCTAAAGATCATAAAGTTATATTTATTGATACTGAAGGGGGATTTTCTAGTGAAAGAGTTAAACAAATTGTGGGAGATAATAATTTTGAAAGAATTTTGAAAAATATTTTGTTGTTAAATCCTACTAATTTTCAAGAACAGAAAAATTGTTTTTCTAAGTTATTGGATCATTTGAAAGGTGGTCAGGTTGGTTTGATTGTTGTAGATTCTATGGCAATGCTTTATCGTTTGGAGCTTGGTGATGCAGTCCAATCTAGTGAAGATGAAAGGATACAGGAAGTGAATAGGGATGTTGCTCGTCAGATGAGGACGCTGGTTGAGATTAGTCGTAAGCAAGGAATTCCTATTTTGATTACCAATCAAGTTTATTCTGGATATGTGTCTGAAGAGGATTGGAGAAGTGGCAAGGAAAGAGAGATGAATATTGTTGGAGGAGATTTGTTTAAGTATTGGAGTAAATGTATTATTGAATTGAAGCAGAATGGAAGAAATAGAAAAGCTGTTTTGTTGAAGCACAGAAGCTTACCTAATAAGGAATTTAATTTTGAGATAAGAAACGAGGGAATTTTTAAGAAAAGTGGATTGTTTTAATGTAATATATTTTTTACAAATTCGAAAGATTTAAATAGTAATATATTTTTTACATTATATGAAAAATGAAAAAATGCGAGATAATTGGCAAATGGGATTTTTTGGTTTGTTTGCCCTTATGGGAATAAGTGGAATTGTAACTGAAAATAAAATAATGTTAGTTTGGTTTCTCTGGGTTATCTGGTTTGGATATTTTATACCAATTAAAAATAAGAAAAAGAAAAAATGAAGTCTAAAAAACAAATTATTTGGAGATATGGGTTTGCACTTGTTTTGTTAATAGTTGGAACTTTGTTAGAATATTTTAATATTGGGCAAGAATTTTTAGGATTTTCTTCCGTTGGTTCTTGGATGATTTATGTGGCTTTTGTTATGTTAGCAATTATAACTTTACAAATATTTTCTAAAAAGAAAAGATTGGTTGATGAAAGGATGCAACTTATTGCTATGAAGGCTGGAAGAGTAACTTTTGTTGCAATTATTTTGTTTGCTTTTGTGGTAATGATTATAGATGGAATTAGAACAATTTATTTTCCTTATTCTTATTTTATGAGTTATTTTATTTCTGGAGTTCTTTTAGTTTATTTTATTTCTTATAAGATTTTGTTGAGGAAGAATTAATGAAAACAAAAATAACTGAGCTCAGAAAAAAATTGAAAATGACTCAACAAGGATTAGCAGACAAAGTTAATGTTACTCGTCAAACCATAATTTCTTTAGAGAATGGAAGATATAATCCTTCTTTAGAATTGGCTTATAGGATTACAAAAGCATTGAAGGCTAAGAAGATTGAACATGTTTTTAATTTGGAGTAAATATATTTACCACATAATATATAAATTATATTTTGTTTAATTGGTTATGAAAATTAATTGGGGTTTGATGATTCTGTTTGTGGTTTTGTGTAATTTAATTGGTTCTGTTGGGGCTCTTTGGTCTGGAGGAGATTCTGTTTGGTATAAAAATTTAGAAAAACCTAAATTTAATCCTCCAAGTTGGGTTTTTGCTCCTGTTTGGACTTTGTTGTTTACTTTGATGGGAATTGGTTTGTATTTTGTTTGGCAAGCTCCTAGTTCTAACTTGAGAACTTTGGCTTTGATATTTTTTGGAATTCAATTTTTATTTAACGTACTTTGGAGCCTTTCATTTTTTGGTTTACAAAATCCTCTTTTGGGGTTGATTAATATTTTAATTTTGGATGTTTTGATTTTATTTACAGGATTTTATTTTTTTAGAGTAAATTTGATTTCTGGTTATTTGTTGGTTCCTTATTTTATTTGGACAGGTTTTGCAACTGTTTTGAATTGGAGTATTTTTAGGTTGAATTGATATTTGCTTTGCTTTAGCAAAGAATTAGTAGACTAAAATTCACGAACGTGGTTCTGTGAATTTTAAATATTAAGTTAGGTCAGTTTTAAAAATTGAGGATTGTTTTTATTTTTATGGAAAATCTAGTTATTACAATCTCGTTTGTTTTAGCTTTTATTAATTTAGTTGCTCTTGTGATAGGGTATCAATTTGATAAATTTAAAATTGTTGGAATGTGTTTGTTAATTTTTGATGTTCTCACAATAATGACAATGATAAAATTAATTTAATTGACTCCCATCACCCAAACACTTATATAAGGTATTTTGTAGAATTTTGTATGGCAATTAAACAAGGCGATATTGTGAAGGTAGAGTATGAAGGTCGTTTTCCTGAAGGCGAAGTTTTTGATTCTACGGAAAAGCATGGTGGAGAACCTATTGAATTTCAAGTAGGTGCTGGAATGCTTGTTTCTGGATTTGAAAATGCTGTTCTTGGAATGGAAGCTGGTGAGGAAAAGGAAGTTACTCTAAAACCTGAAGAAGCGTATGGCGAACCTAATCCGGAGTATGTTCAAAAAGTACCGAAGGATAAATTTCCTCCTGAAGCTAAGGAAGGAATGATGATTGGTTTACCTATGCCTAATGGACAACAAGTTCCTGCCACTATTAAGGAAATTGGAGAAAATGAAGTTACTCTTGATTTGAACCATCCTATGGCTGGAAAAACTTTAATTTTTAAGATTAAAGTTGTGTCTTCTGAAGAAGGAAAACTTGAGGAACATGATCATGCATGTGATTGTGGAGATGAAAGTTGTTCTGATGAATCAAAAGATTCTTGTGTATGCGGTTGTTAATTAGGTTTAGCTGAAATTATTTTTTCTTTTATTTTTTAATTTTTTATATAAATTAATTTAAATTCTATTTTCTTGAATATTTTATGGAGAGAATCAGTTTGAAAATTTTGCCGTTTGATGTTGTTGATTTTAAAAGTTTTGTCAAATGGTTGCCAAAAGGTTACGAGGTTGATAATTTTTTTGAGAAGTTAATAAAATATAATTCTGTCAAGGGTTTTTATGAGTTAGATAATTTTTGTGAACCTTATACCTTGATTGAAACAGAAAAGAAAAGAAAACCAGATATTGGTTTTTGTTTGGGAAGGGTTGTTTTGCCTAATGATTTTAATGAATTTGAAGAACTTGTAGAAAAGGAAAGGTCAAAAGTTGATGTTGATTTATTTGGTGAGAAAATTGAAGGAATTTGTTCAAGGCATTACAGTCTTCTTTCTCCAAATCATAAATATTTGTTTCATAAATACTGGATTGATGCTTCATAAATTAATATAAATTCTATTTTATTTTTTCTAATATGAAAGACATAAAATTTGAAGTTGTTGATAAGACTAGTCAATTGAGAATGAAAGCTCGAGATTTGGGCAGGATTTCTAAGTTTGAATCTATTAGTCCGCCTTCTGTTTTTGTTGGATCTAAGTTGAAATATCCTAATGTAAATGTTGGAATTTTATCTCCGATTGATAGAGTTGATGACGCGGGGATTTTTGATGATATGCAGATGTGGGCTCGTGAGAATTTTTCTATTTCCGATGTTTTGAAACTTCGTGAAAGTTTGTTGAATTCAAGGTTTAAATCTAAAGTTAGTGATATCCGATTTAATAATCGTTTTACTGAAATTGCTAAAAGTATAGCAATTGCTTCTAAACCTGTTGATGTCGAAATTGAATTAAAAAATCATTTGAATTTTGGCAAGAAAGTTGATAGGGTTTTGACTCCACATGGTATGAATGCCAATTTGAAAAATGCAAAAGTTACTTCTAATGTAAAAATTGATAAAAAAGTTGATAGGGTCATGAATGATGAGATTAAAGCTACTGAGGGATTGAATTATTTATATCAATCTGGGATTAATGAATATAGTTTGTCTAAAATTCTTTCTGTTGGTGTTATGGGGATGAGGAAGGATAAAAAAATGGTTCCGACTCGTTGGAGCATTACCGCCACGGATGACACTTTGGCGAAGAATTTATTGAAAGAAGTTAGGGATTACAAATGGCTTGAAAATCATGAATTGTTTTTTGGAGAATTTATGGGGAACCAATATTTGATTTTATTATTTCCAAATGTTTGGAGTTTTGAATTGTTTGAGTTGTATTATCCTGGTTCTAGTTGGAATCCAGGTACAGAAATGAAGGCATCTACTGATTCTGAGGGATTTCTTGGTAGAACTAAATATGCAACCAACTGTGTTGGAGGGTATTATGCTGCTCGTCTTCCAATTGTAGAATACCTGAAATCTATTCAGAGGCAAGCAGGGGTTTTGGCAATTAGGTTGGAAACTCCTTCTTATTGGGCTGCTTTGGGTGTTTGGGTAGTTAGAGAAAGTGTTAGAAAAGCTTTAGATAATGGTGTGATGAAATTTAATTCTCGTGAAGAACTTTTAGAGAGTTGTAAGAAAATTGGGAAGATTAAGTTTGACTTTGATAGCCAGTTAATTTTTGATAGAAGCAAGTTAGTGAAAATGTACGGGGTCCAAAAAAACTTGAGAGAGTGGTTTTGAAAAATTAGTGGATAAGATATTAGGGCAGGTTTTATTAATTGTTTTTTCTTTTGTTTTTAGTTGAATAATCAATAAAAAAGGAGGTAGAAAAAATGTATAAAAATAGCGGATGTCTTGACATATTTTTGGCAATTATTATTTTGGTGTTTTCTTTTTGGCAAATTCCTGGTTTTATTTGGATAATTATTGTTGCTGGTTTTTTGCTTTTGATTAAAGGAATTATGGCTCTTGTAAATGAAGGTTGTAATTGCATGGGTGTTGTTTGTGGGCCAATGGAACATAGAACTGGTTCTGAATTAATCATGGAAAAAAGCAAGCCTTTGAAACCAGAACCAAGCAGGGAAGAAGTAAAAGAAGTTATGAAAGGTGAAAAAAAGAATAAAAAAAATTCTGGAAAGAAAAAACCACTTTTGACTAAGAAATAATTTTTTATTTTTATTTTTATTTTTTTATTTTTAATAAAAATTAAATAGTTTGTTTGTTTAATTTTTGTATGGATGAAGGGTATCCCTTGGGAATATTTGTTGATGTATCTTTTGTTGTAATTTTTATTGTGTTATTTATTCCGTTATTTTGTTTTAGATTTGTTCGATTTTTACAAGAGTGATTATTGAGAATTCTTTTCAGCCATTTTTTTCCTATAAGCCTCAATTCTTTCTTTATTTGTTTCACATTCATAATTGAAACAAAATATCCATGGCCTTTTTCCTTTTTGTAATGACATTAACAATGGGAACCCACATTTTTCACAATCTTTGCCTACTTGTTTTATTGTTCCATAGGGGGGAAGAGAATAAGTGTTAGTACATTTTGGATATGCGCTACATGAAATAAAGAATTTTTTATTTTTGGGAGAGTAGGTTATTCTTAAATTCCCGTTTTCACATTTTGGACATTTATTTAATGTATTTTCTTTTCTTTCTATTTCTCTTTGTTTTTCTTGAGCATTCATTAAATCATTTCCTATTTTACTCTCATTTTTTTCAAAATCTTTTGCAATATCTATAATTGTTTCTTTTGCTTTATCTAGTATTTCTTTTTCTTTGTTTTCTAATTCTCCTTTTTTTGGTTTTTGAATTTCAATTATTTTGTCAATTTTGTCTTGCAATTGTTTTGTCAATTTTTCATCAATGATTATTGGGGAATATTTTTCTAAAGTATCAATTAAAGAAATTCCTAACGGGGTTGCTTCGATGGATTTTTCTCTTATGTATCCTCTATCATAAAGGGTATCCAATATTGCAGCTCTTGTTGCTTTTGTTCCTAAATTTCTTTTTTCTAATTCTGACAGTATTGAGGCTTGTGAATATCTTTTTGGAGGTTGTGTTTCTTTTTGTTCTGTTCTTTGGTCTATGACATTTACTTCTCCCTCTAGATCCGGGATTTCTGTTTCTTTGGCTTTTGTTGGATAAAATTCTAACCATGATTTTTTTCTTGTTTGAGAACCATTTGCTGAAAAAGTGAATTCTTTTATTTTTGCAGAAATTCTTTTTTTATCTATAATTGCATCATCACAGAATAGTGCTAAAAATCTTTTAACAATAAGATTGTATATTTTTTCTTCATCCCCTGATAGAATAGGTGGCTTGTTTCCTGTAGGGTATATTGAAGGATGTGCAGGATCAGTTTTTTTACCTTCTATTGGTTTATTTTTTGTTATTAATTTTGCAACTTTGAATCTTATTTTTAATATATCTAGTATTGATTTGTAATCTATTGAATCTGGAAGTTTTTGTGATGATGTTCTTGGATATGAAATATATCCTCCAAGATAAAGCGATTGTGCCGCTCTTAGAGTATTTGCAGGAGTTATTCCATAAAATTTGTATGCTTCTGTTTGGAGTGTTGTTAAATTAAATGGAGGATTTGGTGGAAGTTTCTGTTCTGTTTTTTTTGTTTGAGCTTCCCCTTTTTCTCCAATCAAATTTTCAAATTGTTTTAACTCCTTTTCATCGAAAATATCTTTTGTATATTTTAATTCAACTTTTGGTTTTTCTACTGTTGCAAAAATTTGCCAATATGGAACTGGTTTGAATTTTTGAATTTCTTTTTCTTTATCCACAATTAGTTTCAATGTTGGACCTTGGATTCTTCCAATTGACATTATCTTGAATTTTCCAGTTGTTTTGATTGCATTCATAAGTGCTCTTGAAAGATTTATACCATAAAACCAATCTAAATAATGTCTAGATTCTCCTGCTATTGCTTGGTTCCAGTTTATGTTAAATTGTTTGTCATCATATGCATCATTCAATTCTTTTGTTGTTAAGGTAGAGAATTTCATTCTTTGGGCGTCATTTTGGTTACAAATTAATTTTACAACATTTGTTCCTATTACTTCTCCTTCAACATCATAGTCTGTTGCAACAGTTATTGATCCTGCATTTTTTGCAAGTTTTAGAATTGTATCATAATATTTTTTTGTAAAATCCCCTTTTCTTACTAGATAATTTGGAACCCAAGAAATGTCAAATATTGGAACTGTTGAACCAGGAATGTTTTGTTTTAGTGTGAATAAATGACCTACCGCGCAAGTAACAATAATTTTTTTTCCTTTTCTATCAACTTCATAATATGGAACACCTCTGGTAAATTCTCTTTTTGTTGATTCACCTAATGCTGAAGCAATTTTCAATGCAGCTTGTGGTTTTTCTGTAATAATTAATTCATAACCTTTTTCTTTTAGGATTATTTTTGGGGGAATATATTTTTCGTTTTTTGTTGTTGTTTTTTTTGCTCTTTTGCTTGGACTTTTTCTCTTTTTTGTTATTTTCTTTTTACCTTTTTTTTCTATTACAATTTCATTAGAATCTATTCGTTTTACTTTTTTTTCAGTTGTTCCCCGGAGCATTTCTTGTCTAGTTGGCCCTCTTTTCACAATTTTTTCTGTTTTTAGTTTCGCGTCATTTACTCTTGAGAAAAATCCTTCACTTGCTTTTTCCTCTCTTGATTTGTCTTGTTTTTTTGGCATTTTATTGTGTATTACTTATATTAGGATAGTAATTATTTTAAAGTGTTTGTATTTTTTATTTTTATGGTAAAATACGATTTGGGTTGTGGGAAGGATTTTTGTGATTGTGATATTTCTAAAGATAAAGGGAAAAGAGGGAGTTTTGATAAAGTTGTAAGATATACTTTTTATGGTATTGCTGTGGGAATACTATTGTATACATCTTATTTGCAATTTTTTGATAATCCTAATGAAGAAAAAGTTAAAGTGGAACAGGTTGGAAAAAGCATTGATAATAAGTTAGAATAGTCATTCAGCTAATTTTCTTGATTTGTATTTTTTTATTCCAGTTATTTCTTTTCCAATTATTTTGAAACTATTTGCTTCTTCTATTGATTTGAATTCTATTTCCATCGTGATTAAAGAATATTTTGGGTAATAATCAAATTCTAATATTTTGTTTTTGTATTTCTTTTTTAATCTAATTTTTTTCAAAGTTTTTTCTTTAATTTCTTCATATTTTTCATAGAATTGTTTTGTTACTTTTGTTTCAAATTCTCCTCTTGATAGTGAACCTTTTGATTTTATTGTGAGAAAATATTTCTCTCCTGATTTTCTCAATCTCATTTCATTTGGTTTGAATCGTAATTTTTGTTTTAAGTTTTTTGGAATTAGTTTTGTTGGAATATAGTGTTGTGTAATTTTTGTTCCTTTGTCTTTTATTTCTTTTTTTAGTTGTTTTATATTAAAAATGCAAGGATATTCTTTTTCTTTTTCTTTTATTATATATTTTTTTTCAATTTCCATATTGGTATAAATGAGGGGGAATTTAAATTTGCTTTGCTTTGCAAGGATTTAATATGTTAATTTATCCGTTCCGCTGGAGAGCATTGGTTGTTTGAAGATTTTTGGAAATATAGATATTAGTTGGTCAAAGGGAGATTTTTATTTTATTAATCTATTTAATTCAGTTATTCTTTTTTCTGAACCAATTGAAGTATTGAACATTTTTGTGAATAGTTTTCCTAGCCATTCAGTCCATTCTTTATCTTTAATTGTATAGAATATGAATTTCTTTTTATCTAGTTCTTTTATTTTTCCTGTTGGCTCTTTTATTTCTTTAAGTCTACAGGAATTATTGTCAATTACAAATGCTCTTATTGGGTGTTCTCTGTGTCTTATTTCTATTAATTCTTTTCCGTATTTATAATTTAATTGTAAAACTTGTTTTATGTTTTCTAATCCTTCCAAATTAATCCTACAAAGAACTTTAACTTTTACTCCTCGTTTTACTAAATCTTCTAATGTTTGGAATAAATCAATTTCTCCTTTCTTCAAATTAATCCAAGAAAGATTTCCAGAGAATAATTTTAATTCTTTTTTTGTTTCGTTAAGTATGTGTATTAATTCTTGTAGGTTTGTTGATTGTTCTGTAATTTCATCTTCTACAATTGCTAGTTTGTTTTTTTCTGGGACGTGTTGGAAAATATCAAATGCAGAGAAATCTTCTTTTTTTCTTAGTTTTTGGATTCTTTCTTCTAGTTCTTCTTGAAATTTTGTTGAAGAAATCCTTTCTGGTGTTGAGAGATAAGCAACTTTTAATGCTCCCCTTGTTCCTCCCCTGAATGTTTTTGTTTCAATTGTTTTGAATTCTTCTTTTATTTGTTTTAGATATCTATCAACAGTTCTCCAATTTTTGTTTAGATATTGTGCAATTTCATTTATACTTCTTGGTTCAGTCGAAATAAATTTTTCTATTTTTTGAATTGTTTTGTTTTCTAACATATTTTAGGTATTGGGATTTAGGTTGTAGGAATTAGAATGAGTAATTTTTTATAAGGTTTTAGGTTGGGTGCAACTATGATGACAGTTTTTGTCAAGAAAAGTGTATGAATTATACAAGTCTTTGGTATGCTATG